>CAUVMY010000305.1:0-2513 GCA_963552845.1 uncultured Bacteroidia bacterium | reverse complement strand
GCAATTCTTTGAGACGGAAGCTATCGTAGTGCCATGCATTCTCTCTGTACTGCGCCGAAAGTTCAAACCCCGTTTTGCCCGTGAGATATCGCTCATTTATGTTTACTGCCACTTGAGCAGACAGAATAGCTTTTCCTGCTTGCGTTTGCAATTTTATATCCGTGATAGAAACAGGAAAGTCGCCGATACGAGTTTGCCCCTCTATACCCAAACTTTTAACAGAGAGATAGGGGGCTTCGGTTGTTAGACGCAACTCTTGGAAGTTGAGTTTTGGCAGCTGTAATGGAGGGGCATCCTTTCCCGAATCGGTAATTGTCATCGTACCCGAGAGGATAGCTTCCGGTACAAACTTCCCATTCACAAGGCGTAAATTTACGAGCGAAGCTGTATCCAGATGTGCACGAGCTTTGAAGAAGGGGAGTTCTAATTGTTTACTCGGATGTGCGATTAACGTGTATTCGTTGTTTCTTGTTAGAATTCCCTCGTAGCGAATCGATGCGTTTTCTCCACTGAAAGGGAGTCTAATTTCTCCTTGAAATTGGGTCCCAACCAGTTCATTTGCTCTTAAATCCATAGCAAATTTGTCTACCGAGAATTTCCAGCCACTGGCCTCGCCCTTCTCAATACTCAAAAGATTTGTGGCTTCGAAGAGTCCACTAATCCCATATTCATCAATCAAAAGATTGTGTGCAACGAACGAAACCGACGAAAAGGCACTTGGAAGAGTCACTGTAACATCCTTCGCATATACTCCTCGCCATAATTCAGGGTTTGAGGGAAGATCGGGAGCGTACTCTTTGGGGAACTGCATATTGTTTGCATTGCGACGATCGCTAAGATCGAGTACTACGCCTTGCAGAGAGAATGTATACCCTTCTAGGTTACGAATTTGAAAATCGGGAAGTGTAATACCTACTATCAGGTCATCCCAGCGCTCGATGAGGCATGAAAAATGACAGACAAGTTCCTCTCTGTTATCGAATTCTGTGCTGGTCGTGGCAGGCATGAGTAACGAGCTGGGGAAATGTACTTCGGCATCTAGCGAGAGCTGTTTAAAGCCATTACAGTTGACAATTATGTGTGTCGCATTTCCGCCTCCTTTTTGCAGATCGTTTCCCTTTAAGACAATTTTGGTATAGTCGGCAATAAAGGGCAATTCTACGTCGTGTAGTAACGAAAGCTTTAGTTCGTTTGCTAGCCCTCCTGTGTACGAAAGTTTTACACCCTCTGCTCCGAAAAAGAGGACTTTGCGTTGTAACCCCGTGCTCTGGGGCACAACCACCTTTGCAAATACTCCGCTTGTAACATCATGTTTTTCGAAGTTGAGTTTGCCGAGCGCCACAGTGACCTCCATACCTCCTATTGTCCGTTTTACTCCGATGGGTAAAGTCGTCGCGTCTACAAAATCTGGCTCTAGCGTCTCTACAAATGCACCGCGCTCTTCGATATTAGCGAAGAGCTTTGCCACTTCTGCTAGTTTTCTCTCTTGGGCTAAAACTCCTCGATATGAAAAAAGAGAAGTTACTAGAAGAATAAAAAACAATACGCCACGCCGACAAAATATGCCCTCTTTATGCATCCCCACCTCAAGTATATTTTTCACAACGGCGGCAAAGGTACGGAAATGCACACCGATCCGATTCAACCCATGGCAATATTCCACGAATGGGACATTCTACGGCTCTAATGGCTATTGCAAACTAGCAAACTCAATTTGGCTAAAAACTTTCCAACTCCATTCTATGGGACTTAATTTGTGCCCCCTTACGTGACAGTTTACCATCGAGAGTTGATAAAATTTTGGGAAGCTATGTACTATCGTACGCCGCTTAAATCCCCCATATTGAGGTAAAAGAAGTTGGTAGAGGATGATAACGGCATCTATTCGTTTACGGCGCAAGAAAACGTTTCCTCTATAAATGAAGAAAGACTTCGTGCTCTACGATGTAGAGTACGACCTTTAACTTGCAAATTGTATACGCCTCTAATAATCGCACGGCAACATATGAGTGTTGGGAACTCACAAGAATTTAGCAGCAAGATGGGGCGTAAAGCAACATCTATAGCTATTCTCTTATTCTTTGAGAATACGTAGTACTAGCCCTCCGTAGAAAGAGTTCCCTACGTTTGGAAGGGTATGAATACCCAGATGCGGAACGGCAACCAGCGTATAGGCGTTTCGCAATTTGTAACCACACTCAAGTTGTACCGCCACCTCGAGTTGCGAAGCTTCTAAATTCGCAAGAGTCGGTAACAAGAATGAAGATTTTAGAGGCTCTTTCAGGTGACGCGAGAAGCTTCGCTCAGCATTAGCATGCGACTGCAACGCACCGCGAATCTGAAAAGAGAGCCAATTGTCATATTTACGGAACAGATAGCCAAACTCTGCTTCACAACGGAAATAAGAGTTGCGATAGTTATTCTCAGGATTTTCGTATTTGCTCCTATATGTACCGTAGCCGCCCCATATTTTCCCCCAAGCGTAGCCTTTCCGAATAGGTAGCTCAGAAGCA
>CAUVMY010000304.1:0-2516 GCA_963552845.1 uncultured Bacteroidia bacterium | reverse complement strand
GGGTGTAAGTATTGTGCCGCAAGAAGACCAAACGCTTTTTGTAGGTGGCACATTGGAATTTAAGGCTACGGTAAATCCGTCTAAAGCACCACAAACAGTACTTTGGGTTGTAACGCCTGATGATGGAACTCTGACTATTGCTCCAGACGGTAAGGCTGTTGCCCAAAAGGAAGGTACTGTTACCGTAAAAGCAGTTACGAGAAATGAAAAGACTTCGAACGAAGTAAAGGTAACGATCAAGTCTAAAATCGTTCAACCATTAACGAAGATTGAATTTGTTAATCCCGCGACAAGCTTGAAAGTAAATGAGGAGGTAACCTTTACTATACAGTTCACGCCCGACAAGGATATCGATAAGGCGCTAGAGGTTACCTTCGCACCTGAAGGCTACCTATCACTTAAGAGTGTGAACGATGGTAAGATCACGGTAATGGGTATGAAAGACTCCGAAAACCAAGAGATTACCATTACAGCCAAGAGCAAAAGCAACTCCTCGCTTACTCCTGCTACTTGCAAAGTAAAGGTAACAAAGGTTACTTCTGTAGCTGATGCACCTTGGGCTACGATTGCAATAAGTCCGAACCCATTTACATCGGTATTACGGGTTGCGAACCCCTCTGCGCTTCGTGCGAAGTACGAACTATTCAATGTTCAAGGGATGCTGTTACGAGAAGGAGTGTTGGAAAACGGAGAAACGAGCATTCATACGGCGGATCTGGCAAGGGAACTTTATCTTTTGCGCATTACGACAGTGGATGGTGAGGCGAAGACGTATAGAGTTTTGAAACAATAGCTTTCTACTATGTAGCGTCGTACCATGGTGCGATGCCGATTAAAATCAAGCACAACGGGCATCTCATTTGCGAGATGCCCGTTTGTTTATACTCTCACTTCTCCGAGTGTGCGCAACAATATGGGCGAACACCCGTAATGTGCGATGTCGCGCTGAAATTTTAGTCACAACGTTTGTGAGTCATGATGTCGAGTACCATTTTGTCAGTCTCGAGCATCCCCTCGGCACCGATACGCCCAACGTTTGCTATTGTGCGTTCTACGCTGTCTTCTATAATCCCATCGTTGGAGGAAATACACTCGCCGTCAATGGCGAGCATGGCAGATGTGACGGCTGCACTCACGCCTGAACTCACTTTCAGTGCGCACCCGACTTTGGCACCATCACAGAGCATGCCTGTCATATTGCCCAACATATTTTTGATGGTAGCTTCTATCTCTTTCAAGCCGCCCCCCATGAGATAGGCAACGCCGCATCCTGCCCCCGAAGAGGCTACTACACACCCACACAGGGCAGAGAGTCGTCCCAAATAGCCCTTGATGTGTATGGCTACGAGATGTGAAAGAGCGAGCGCTCTTGCCAATTTCTCTTGATCTACGCCCAATTTGTCGGCAGTGGCAAGCACGGGTACTGTAGCGGTAATGCCTTGGTTTCCGCTTCCCGAATTGCTCATCACAGGGATGGTCGACCCTGCCATACGCGCATCGCTCGCTGCAGAGGTCATAGCCATGGAGCGCGTGAGAAGATCGTCTCCTAGTTGTCCGCTCTGGATTCGTTCCCAAAGGCGCTTCCCAACACTCAAACCGTATTTTTTACTTAAGCCCTCTTCTGAGATACGCCGATTTAAGCGTTCTGCCTCGAGGATAAACTTGATGTCGTCAAAAGCAACGGTAGTTGCAAATTCGTAGATCTGAGCTATAGTAATTGCTTTCCCATCCAAAGTAGTAGTGCTCGTGGTGGTATTGTCATTACAGACCTTGCTGGCTTGTGTAGCGCCACATCCGCGGTTGAGAGTCTCATAGCCATTTTTCATAAGGCTGGTAACGTTGGTATGCGACTCGCTAATGGTACAGCTTGCCGAATGTTCTTGTGCGTCATACACTGTGGCGAGTACAAAGAGCTTTTCTACTCCTTCTGCTACTGACACCTTCACAGCATCGCGTCCCATAAGGTTAAGAGCACGCTTTACTGCAGCATCATTCACCTCTTTGAGTAGTTCTAGTCCATCAGAAGCCTTCCCCTCTACAGCACCGAGAGCTGCAGCTATAATTAGCCCTGTGCGCCCAGTACCTGGGATGCCAACGCCCATACCATTCTTGTAAATATTGGCACTCGTTTTCACGTCCACGTGTGCAACAGGCGCATCTAAAAGTTCTCGGGCATAAGCTACGGCTAATGCAACGGCTATGGGTTCTGTACATCCCAAGGCAGGTACTACTTCCGACTTGAGTAGGGCTATAGGTAGTTTGTCACTCTCGCGCATCACGAATTTTCAGATTGTTTTGCCCGCAAAATTAGAAAAAGAGACGGTGTTTGCTATGTAACGACCATTACACGCTTTGTGTCCGTTTCTTCCGTCTCCCCTCCATTGACTTTGTAACAAGGCTATCTCACCTTGCGTAACAGGTTACTATTAGTGATATGTACCGTAGATATTTCGTGTGCATACGGGATAGAGCAAATCGTTTATCAATACTTTTTGCATGTTTTTGTAAAGAAAACC
>CAUVMY010000303.1:0-2533 GCA_963552845.1 uncultured Bacteroidia bacterium | reverse complement strand
TTGCTCAAGAGCGGCTATACGCCCTAGCTCTTGCTCGCTGCGTTCTGTCATACGATTGTTTTATTTTCAGTCACCTCGTGCAAAAATAGTACTTTTTAGGTAGGTAAATAGACAATTTAGGATACGTGTTGTAGTGTACTGTGCCTCCGCTTTGCTGTGCAGAGTTTGAACCTTTTGTGTGTTACTTACCTCGTCTCTAAAGACATCTCACGCATAAATCTAACGGGACGTTTCAACGATTGTTGCGATTTTCTCAATCCTTTATTACAACCCTTATTAAAAACAGGAGGCTTTTTGATAAAACAAATAATATTCGAGAAAAAGTCTCTATATTTGTCCCCGTCTCTAAGACGGGGTGTAGCGCAGCCCGGTTAGCGTGCATCGTTCGGGACGATGAGGTCGGGAGTTCGAATCTCCCCACCCCGACGTAGAGTAGTAAAGGAATGGTACATTGTACTGTTCCTTTTTTCTTATCTGAAAAATAGAGAGAATTCTTCCATTTTTTGAGAATGCTGTTAGAGGGCTTGTAGGTTAATTGTATTGAGTTTTGGGTAGTGGGTCTTCCCTGCGCTATACGGATAAAAGAATGCCCATGGCAAAGTACACAACGAGTACGATACCATGGGCTTAATGATAATTAGAAGCCTTAATTACCCCTTTATAGTTGAAGGCGGTGTTGGATTGGCGTTAGAAATATGCTCTCGCATTGCCGTATCGGCTTGGATATTCTGGAGTTGGTAGTAGTCCATTACTCCTAGTTTTCCTGTGCGTAGGGCTTCCGCCATCGCAAGCGGTATTTGTGCTTCTGCTTCAATTACCTTAGCTTTCATTTCCTGTGCACGTGCTTTCATCTCTTGCTCTGTTGCTACCGCCATAGCACGACGCTCTTCTGCCTTTGCTTGTGCAATATTTTTGTCAGCGTTTGCTTGATCCAATTGAAGTACTGCACCAATATTTTTACCGATATCGATGTCTGCGATATCAATAGAAAGGATCTCGAATGCTGTTCCTGCGTCCAATCCTTTGTCAAGAACAACTTTCGATATTGAGTCAGGGTTCTCTAGTACCATTTTGTGGGATACGGATGAACCTATGGAGGAAACGATTCCTTCGCCTACGCGCGCCAATACAGTTTCTTCGCCTGCTCCCCCGACGAGTTGGTTAATATTGGTTCGTACTGTAACTCGTGCTTTAGCAATAAGCTGAATACCATCTTTTGCTACAGCAGTTACAGGGGGAGTATTGATAACTTTTGGTATAACAGACATACGCACAGCTTCGTACACATCGCGTCCTGCGAGGTCTATGGCTGTAGCCATTTTGAAGTTCAGGGGGATATTTGCTTTTTGTGCTGAGACGAGAGCTTGTACCACTTTGGGAACATTGCCGCCTGCGAGGTGGTGGGCTTCAAGATCGTTGCGAGCTAAGGTTAACCCCGCTTTCGTACCTCCAATGAGAGCTTGTACAATAATGCGCGGAGGTACATGCCGCCAGCGCATTAGGGCAAGTTGGATAAGTGAAACGTGTACACCCGAGACGAGTGCAGTAAACCACAAGCGGACTGGGATAAAGTAGAGGACAACCCAAAGCGCTAGAAGACATACAACTACGAGAATAACCAGCGTAGCATCCATGATTATACTATCTATTTATAATTATTTGGAAACAAAAATAAGGAATTCTTTTAGCTAAGCATTTCTAGTGCTCGTGAGAGTGAGGTTGCAAAATATTCTACTTCCTCTACTGTATTGTACAGAGCAAAAGAAGCGCGTACAGTTCCCGTAATACCGAAGCGATTCATAAAAGGCTCTGCACAGTGTGTGCCTGTACGCACAGCGATTCCCATTTGGTCGAGAAGTGTTCCGAGGTCGTAGTGGTGTACGTTCGGGAAATTGAACGAAAGGATGGCAACATTGGATGGGGTATAGCCATAGACGATGCCTCCCAGCTTCTGTACAGCATCATAAGCCTTCTGTAAAAGAATTGTTTCGTGAGTACAAATTTCATTAGGGTATTCGTCATTCAATGTACGATAAAATGCGAGCGCGCTGGCAAGTCCGATAGCTTCCACGTATGGAGGCGTTCCTGCTTCTAGGCGAAAGGGGAGCTCGGCGTAGGTAGTTTCTTCAAATGAAACGTGTCCAACCATTTCACCGCCTCCTTGCCAAGGATTAAACTGCTGCATTAAGTCGTATTTTCCCCAGAGGATTCCAACTCCTAACGGGCCGTATACTTTGTGTGCTGAAAAAGCGTAGAAATCTGCTCCTAGAGTTTGTACGTCAATAGGGTAGTGTTTAACGCCTTGTGCCCCATCCACAAAAAGAAAAGCGTTGTGTTGATGCACCACTTGTGCAATCTGTTCAATGGGATTGATGATTCCCGTTACGTTAGAAACGTGCGTAACTGCAACGATCTTTACTTTCTGTTGTAGAAGGGCAGGGAGAACCTCAATGTCTAGCCTTGCCTGATCGTTCATTGGCCATTTGAGGATACGAAGTTTATAACGTTGTGCTACGAGCTGCCACGAAACTAA
>CAUVMY010000302.1:0-2538 GCA_963552845.1 uncultured Bacteroidia bacterium | reverse complement strand
AGTTGAGAGGGTAGGGAGGAGTTCGAATGACACAAAGAACGAGTATTTAGATCAGATCTACAATCGCAACAAATGGGTAAATGTTCAAAGTGGGATATGCCTAAGGCGCAGTTTAAGAGAAAAAGCGCCGTAATACCAAACAGTAAAAATTAAGAGTTGCGAGACGTATTGCTAGTGCTGATAATCAATAAATTAAATAATCGTATAATTCTTCGTGCAGGAGGCATAATATAAGAGCTCGTAGCGTTTCGTCTCTTTAATAATACTCACTGCTTCGTAGCCTCGCGCCCTAGTACGATGCATTGTCTGGAGCGTAGACCGACGGGGTAAATCCTCGTGCGTGGGCATTGAATACACGATTTAGTCTTTTGAATATCAACGTTTTTTTGTGGGAGAAGAGGTGTGCCTCGCCTGTTAATATTCATATGTGGAGCTTTAGAGCCTCTTCTTGAGGTTGTTGTATTACAGTATGTGCTTTATTTTTCCTTTATTTATGCTTTCAAAAGCACAACATTCAATTACCAATGGGCGATTTGCAATTACAAACGCTTGTACATAAAGTATTATATACCAATCTCTTAATGTCGCAATGTTATATTTTCGATGGAAAACAGAAGATAAAACGTTAAGCAGACGATTGTGTTCATACGTTATAACATGCGGTTGTTTTGTTAATTAGCGAAAAGGATCTACCTTTGTCGCGTTGTAGGGTTAGGAGAGGCGCGCTCTCAGTACTCACACAGCGTGGTTTGACAGTGTTGGAGAGATGGGTGAGTGGCTGAAACCAACAGTTTGCTAAACTGTCGTATTGGGCAACTGATACCGGGGGTTCGAATCCCCCTCTCTCCGCCACAACGGGGTATAGCGCAGTCCGGTTAGCGTATCTGCTTTGGGAGCAGAGGGTCGCAGGTTCGAATCCTGCTACCCCGACTACGAAGAGAATAACACATTGTGTGAATGAGTTCCAAGGCACTGGCAAATCTAGTTCTACTAGGTTTGCCTTTTTTTTTACTCTTGCAGGCGTGTGTGCCTGCCCGTGAGTTCAAGGCGCTTGACGAGAAGTACCAAGGATTGAAAGATCATGTTGCGGCTCTAGAGTTCACGAACGATACGCTCAATAATGCCTTGAAAGAGACACGAGCAACCAATGCTACACTTTTAGCTCGCTGGCAAAATATACAACACTACTCGGATAGTCTGGCGGCAGATTTGCGCCAGTTGCAAGAATCTAATACGCGCCTGCGCAACGATTATACTGACCTTGAGTCGCTTCATAAAGGTCTCATGGCGGGCAATCAGAAGGAAATGGGGCGTCTGCTAGCCGAAATCCAAAAGAATCAGTCGCAACTTCAAGGGAGAGAAGATGCCTTGAAGGAAATGGAACGACAGCTATTTCAGCGTCGTCAGGAGCAAGAAAAAGAGGCGCTTCGCCAACAAGAAGATAAAAAGAAGCTTGATTCGCTACGCGCCGATCTTGAACGAATGGCTGTCGATGTTGAAAAGAAGAATGCCGACATTGCTGAACTACAGCGCGCATTAGCACAGCGTGATTCGGTATCGCAGGCGCTACGTAAGCGAGTGTCTGATGCCATGTTTGGTTTTGAAGGAAAGGGGCTGAGTGTATATCAAAAAAATGGGCGTGTTTACGTTTCGTTGGATGAGCAACTTCTCTTTAAGCCTGGGAAATATGATGTAGATGCTAAGGGGAAAGAGGCTATCCTCGCACTGGGACAAGTGTTGACGCAACACCCCGAGATCAATGTTGAGGTGGAAGGACATACCGACGATGTACCCATGAAAGGCACGGGGCAGATCAAGGATAATTGGGATTTGAGTGTGATGCGTGCGACTGCTATTGTAAGACTTCTGACAACGACTGGGAAGCTAGATCCCAAACGTGTTACAGCCTCGGGGCGTGGAGAGTATTTCCCACTAGATCCCGCCAAAACTGCTGAAGCAAGACAAAAAAATAGACGTACTGAAATTATTCTTATCCCGCAGATTAGCCAAGTCCTCGATCTGATTAGGAACTAGTGGGGTAGATGTATCTAAAGGACCATCTACAGCGTTATATTGTTGATCTGAAATCTGTACAAATGTCATTGCGCAAGTATTTACCGAGCATTTTCTTGTGCTCTATTGTCCTCTTTTTCGTTTCGTGTAAGAAACCTAGCACTGAGTTCAGTTTCCAAAAAGATTGGCGAGTAGAGAGCGTAAGTCGTGCAGGGATAAATGTCCCAGACGATGCGGCAATAGGCGACAACTACTACTTTAAGAAAGACGGTAAATGCTACATAACTCGCCACACGACGGGAACGGTTGAAACGCATACTTGGCGCAATAGTAGCGACCTTAAAGAGCTATACATCGACGACTTCCAGTATGAGATCTACAAAGCAGAAGACAAGGAACTAGTATTTGGTCAGGTTGTTGAAGGCAAGGAGCTGTTTACTTATTACACACGAAAAAAGTAACTAACATTTGCATACAGCGCTTGTCGCATGCAAAAGTGCACAGCGCGTATTCTTTTGCTTTGTA
>CAUVMY010000301.1:0-2541 GCA_963552845.1 uncultured Bacteroidia bacterium | reverse complement strand
GGTTATTTGGTCATGTTTATGACCTCGTACATGGTAGATCTTTATCTCTCGGGTATGCGCCAGTCACTACAGGTTATGATTCTTTCTAATAAGCGCGAAGAGATTGCGGCAAAGATTACGCAGGAGATGCACCGTGGAGTAACGCTCTTGAAGGGTGCGGGATGGTACTCGAAAGAAGATACAGAGGTGATTATGGTCATTATTCGGAAGAATGAGCAAGGTGCGTTGCTGCATTTAGTACGCGACATTGACCCTGATGCCTTCACATCCGTAGCTTCGGTTATGGGAGTGTACGGTAACGGATTTGACCGTATAAAGTAACTACCATCTAAGTACATTTACTTACTAAACATGTACAAAATGGGCTCAGCTTGTGGTGAGTCGTGTTAGGTGCTCGTTGTGCAAAAGGTGATTTAGGGATGCCGTATGTCAACGAATATTGGGCATTTTGTTTTGTAGTGATAATTTGTTGTAAGTATACTGCTATGCGGGGCGAAGTAAGTATTGTTTCGCAAATTGCGTTCTAGATTTTAGTTTGTCTATATAGGGGAATAGGGGTATGAAGTACGGTCTAGTTTGTTTGTCTGTCTGTTTCATTGTTTTTGTGTTGTTCCTTTCGTCTTGCGATGAAACGACAACTCCTACTACTGAACCTGAGCAGCCTGTGGTGGAAGAACCTCTTCCCCCTTTTGTTGGAGAGCGTTACGGTATCGCACGTGGCGACTATCAGATCGATACGGTGATTCTTCCCGCCAATTCTCTTCTTGAAAATTTTCTTCGTACGCAACGTGTATCTGAAAGTTATTTGCGTGGTTTGGGTTTCCGCATTGATAGCATTTTCTCTGTTAAGCGTTTTCGTGCGGGCAAGGAAACGTATTTTTTTCGACGTGCCGATTCGTCGGTGGCATACTGGGTGTATCGTCATACACCTGAGGAGTACTTGTTGTTAGGATTTGGTGCGGACAGCGTAACTGTTCGTTACGATAGTTTACCTGTTACACAAGAGTTATCGCTTTCTCATGCCAAGATTGAAAGCTCGCTGTGGAACGCTATGCGAGCGAGTGGTGCACAGCCCGACTTGGCGCTTCGTCTCTCAGACATTTTTGCATGGAGTGTAGACTTTTTTGGTTTAGCGGCAGGCGACGAGTTTATTACGGTGTATGACAAAAAGTTTGTTGTAGACCAAGAAGTCGGATTAGGACAGATCTATACGGCTTACTACATCCATGGTAAGGATACTTTGAGGGCTTATCGTTTCGAGCAAGATTCGTCGTGGAGTTACTGGGATGCACAAGGTAATAGCTTGCGTAAGGCATTTTTGAAAGCACCACTCTCATTTACACGTATTTCGTCGCATTTCTCGTATGCACGTATGCACCCAATCTTGAAAATTGTTCGTGCTCATACGGGGGTTGATTATGCTGCCCCTATGGGGACTCCTGTCATGGCGCTTGGAGATGGAACGGTAATAGGCAAGGGGTACGAACGCGGTGGTGGGAATTTTATAAAAATACGTCACAACGGGGTTTATACGACAGGATATCTGCATTTGTCGAAGTTTGCTAGTGGTATTCAGGTAGGAAGCCGTGTACGCCAGAGCGAGGTAATAGGTTATGTGGGGATGACGGGGTATGCTACTGGCCCTCATCTTGATTTTCGAGTTTGGAAAAATGGTACGCCGATCAATCCGTTAACGCTAGATTCCCCAAGTGATACGCCAATCCAGAAAGCGATGCGTCCTGCATTTGAGCAGGCAATGCGTGAGCAGGATAGTATTTTGAGGGCATTTTGTGCTAAAGAAACCCTAGGTAAGAAGTAGGAAAGGGGAGTTAATGAAAGAGAAAGAGAATAGTCGTCCTGTTTGTGCGATATGTGGTCGTGGGGATGAAGAATGCACGCTGATACGAGGCAGTGTCGGTTGTGTTTGCACTGATTGTGTTGCGCAGATTAACACGTTTCTTCTCTCTCGCCAAGAGTCTGAAGCGAAACCCTTTCATTTGGGGCTCACGACTGAAGAGCTGATGCCACCAGTTGCTCTGAAAGAGACACTAGATCGTTACGTAATTGGGCAAGAACGCGCAAAACGCTACTTGTCAGTAGCTGTGTACAATCATTATAAGCGTCTTCTCTCGCGTGATGCGGAGGAAGGAAAGAAAGGGAAAGAAAAGAAAGCGAAGGGGACAGTCGGAGTTGAGATTGAGAAGAGTAATGTTCTTTTTGTTGGCCCCACGGGCGTAGGGAAAACTCTGCTTGCGAGTACGATTGCCCGTATGCTCAAAGTACCTTTCGCGTTGGTCGATGCTACGGTGTTTACGCAAGCTGGTTATGTGGGTGAGGATGTAGAAAGCATACTGACGCGTCTCTTACAGGTGGCAGATTATGATGTTAGCGCAGCAGAGCATGGTATAATATTTATTGATGAAATAGATAAGATAGGGCGCAAAGGTGATAATCCATCCATAACTCGTGATGTCTCGGGCGAAGGGGTGCAACAGGCGCTTCTGTAAATTTTGGAAGGTACGAATGTAAATGTTCCGCCGC
>CAUVMY010000300.1:0-2544 GCA_963552845.1 uncultured Bacteroidia bacterium | reverse complement strand
GAATGAAGAACTTTTGCGCCAGAACGCTGAAGATATGCAGAAAACGCACGAAGAATTAGAGCGTTCTAATGTCCAGCTAGAAGCCAAAATTACGGAAGCTGAAAATGCACAGAAACGACTCCATTCTCTCCTAGAAAATGCGAGTGAAGTAATTACGATATATGATAAAACTCAGAAGATAACCTATATAAGTCCCTCCGTCACAAAAATCTTAGGCTACACGCCACAAGAGATGATAGACGGAAAAGATCGTGAACGTTTGACGCAGGAAGGTGTGCGTATTTTGCACAAAACGTTCGAGAGTCTGATAGAAAATCCTCACGTCCCAGTCACTTATCAGTACATCTTTATGAAAAAAGATGGAGTAAAAGTATCAATGGAGGTTACAGGACGGAATTTGTTGGAAGATCCTGCTATACGAGGCATTATCCTCAATTCGCGTGATATAACAGAACGTGTGCGCGCAGAAAAAGAGGAGCGCATGAAGAGTAAGATGCAGTCGCTCTCCGAGAATTCTGTAGATATGATCATCCGCCTTAATCCAGAAGGACAGTTCTTTTATGCCAACCCTATTGTATCTCGCTTTTTTGGGGTCACTGTTCGTGAGGTCGTTGACAAGAATTTACAGGAGGTAGCAATGCCTCAAGTACTAAGAGAGAGTATTCAGAATGCATTGCACGAGGTCATACAAAGTCAAACAAAGTGGGAACAAGAAGTCTCAATAGAGCGAGAGGGAGAACAATTGATTCTAAAGTTGCTAGCAATTCCAGAATTCGAAGATGGAGTGCTTGAAACTGTTCTATTGGTAGGGCATGATGTGACTGAAGCCAAGCGAATTGAAAATGTAATTCAAGAGAAGAATCATAAAATACAAGAAAGTATCAACTATGCAAAACGTATACAATCGTCTATACTGCCCGATACTAAACTGATTCAGCAATATCTTCCGAAGTCCTTTATATATTATGCGCCACGTGATGTGGTCAGTGGGGATTTCCCTTGGTTTTTTGTAAAAGATGACTACCTTTACATAGCCGCGGTTGATTGCACAGGACATGGTGTGCCAGGAGCACTGCTTTCCTTTATAGGTTTCTTTACGTTAAACAACGTAGTGGATCATGATGCGTCTTATAGTGCAGGTAAAGTGCTAGATTTGTTACATGCAGGGGTTAGAAAAACGTTACGTCAGGAGCGCGCCGAGGCTGATGCGCGCGATGGAATGGACATTGCACTGTGTAAAATAGATTTGAAACGTATGCATTTGGAGTTCGCTGGTGCACATCGCCCTTTGTATCTGGTTCGAGATGCTGAACTGGAGGAACTGAAAGGCGATAGACGTGCAATCGGTGGTATTCCTAATCCGCGAAAACCAGAAGGAGAGTTTACAAACTATAGTCTTGATTTACGCACGGGCGACCGAATCTTTTTCTTCTCAGATGGACTCCCTGATCAACAAGGGGGCGAAAATGGCATGAAGAAATATAGCCCACAGCATATACGCCAAGTCTTGCTCGAGAATCGGAAACTCTCGATGCCACGTTTAGCCCAGTTTATAGAAGAAGATTTTTTACGCCATCGCGGCAACTGGCGACAAATGGATGATGTTTTGTTGATTGGTATAGAGTTTTAGTTCAGGCGAGTATCGGGAGTAGGTGTAGAGATGGCGGAAGCAAAACTGTGTAGCTATTTGCAATATGTAGAACGCGAGTATCAACGTTTAGGGGGCGGGGAGGTGATGCTGGCTTACGAAGGAGAGGTGTCACAATCGTTAATATTGTCGTTAACAGGGCTTATAGAATTAGAAATCGTTAAGTCTGGCGAAGATGCTAAGCTCCAGAAACAGCTGTTTCATACGCTAGTGGAGGGACTGCAAAATATCATGAAGCACGCTGATCCTTTAGAAGGAGAGCGGATGACGATGTTTAGCGGACGCGGAGTGGTAATGTTAATACGTACGCCTGTATGTTATTACGTCTTGGTAGGAAACATTGTCCTAAGTAGCCGTGTCCCCGATATGCGAGCACGGCTTGAGACACTAAAAAATGCGAACGACGATGAACTCAAGGCAATGCACAGAGCAAGCTTGCGTGGAAACGAGATCTCTGAAAAGGGAGGTGCGGGATTGGGGTTAATTGATATGGCGCGCAAAGCGCAGGATATAGATTATAGGTTTGAAGCAATAAATGAAGAACGCCAATTCTACCTCCTAGAGGTAAAATTGAAGCGTTAGATATGAACGAAATAAAGGTGAGAGAAAGGAAGATGGAGGTTATCAAAATACAGGGTACTGACGATACGCCTACAGTGATTCTAGAGGCCGATAAGGGGTTATTTGAGATATCTGGTCGTTCATTGCCAGAAGATGTTACAGCGTTTTATGCCCCAGTTTTAGCATGGCTCAAAGACTATGCTGCCAATCCTAATCCCAAGACGGTATTTACCTTCAAGCTTGTATATTTCAATACTGCAAGCTCGAAGCTACTACTCGATATCTTGGTGAAGTTAGAAGAAATTCACAGCGACGGGAAGGACGTATTGATTAAG
>CAUVMY010000299.1:0-2572 GCA_963552845.1 uncultured Bacteroidia bacterium | reverse complement strand
TCCAGTCAGAACGAATTTGAAAAACCTCGTTTACATGCCGACGTAATCGAACTTGAGGCGGAAAAGGGGTCACGCATTATAGTTCGCCCTTCAGGTACTGAACCGAAGATTAAATACTATGTGGGAGTATGTGCTACTTCGTATACTCCTGCGCTTGCAGAAACATTGAACCTCCGTATTGCGCAAATTTTTAAGGAAATTGTAAACGAATAAACGGCAACGATGGAGCTCATATTTGCAACTCACAACCGTCATAAACTAGAAGAGGTGGCAGCGCTTCTCCGCCCGTGCGATACCGTAAAGTTGCCCTCTGATTTTGATTTTAATGACGAAATCCCCGAGGAGCACGAAACCATTGAGGCGAACTCGGCACAAAAGGCACAATTTATTTATCAGACCTTACAACGTCCTGTCTTTTCGGACGATACGGGACTGGAAGTAATAGCACTGAACGGAGCTCCAGGCGTTTATTCGGCGCGCTACGCGGGCGTAGGTTGCTCGTTTGCGGATAATATGGAGAAGTTGCTAGCGGAACTGACAGGTATCGAAGATCGGCGTGCCTGTTTTCGTACCGTCGTTACACTCATAATAGACGGTAAACAATACCAGTTTGAAGGACGTGTGGATGGCGAAATTCTTAACGAGCAGCAAGGACAACGCGGCTTTGGCTACGACCCTATTTTTCGTCCCAAAGGCTATACTCTCTCATTTGCAGAGATGGATATGCACACAAAAAATACGCTAAGTCACCGAGCACGCGCTATCCGTAGTATGACAGAATTTCTCAATACTCAGTTCCCATGTTAATAAAATTGCGTTCCTTGCTCCTTTCCCTCCTCTTAGCCTACGGAACAGCCCTACTTGCGCAACCAAGCGAGTGGGGCGATTTTTTTTCTTACTACCACTCCAGTGGTGTCTCGTATACCAACAACGAATGTGTCTGCTATACGAAGAGCACCATTCTTCGCTATAATTTTCAAACAGGCGAGCGCACAAAGCTTTCTAAACTTAATGGATTGAGCGAAGCCGATATCTTGCATGTATCGCTGTCTGCGACAGGCGAACTCTGGATTAGTTATGCCTCTGGACGCGTAGAGCATCATACAGTAAACGGACAACGAGAACAATATACAGACCTCGAAGAACAAGTGTTGCACGGACTTCGGCTTCCCATTCACCATCTATTGAGCATAGGGACAAACACGTGTGTTGGAATAAGCCAAGAATATCTGTACTACTTCTCAGATGGCAATCTGCTACATGAATTTAGACTCTGGGGCAAAAATCAAAGCATTCTAAAACTGAACGCCATTGCCGCATTAGAAGGAAAGATATATGTGGGAACTTCTGACGGTGTATATGTTTTGGAAGAAGGGGGGAAAGAAGCAAACTACAAAAAATTAGGCTCATTGAACGGCAATATCTCTTCGCTAGCTGCCGATTCTGAGCTGCTAGTAGCAGTTCGCACACTCTCGCTAGGTTACGAATTGTGGCGTATTTCCGACTCCAAACCTTGGACAAAAGTGGCAGAACGTCCTACCGCGCTCGAGAATGAGATAACGCTTAGCAACCAACGAATACTTGTTGCCGAAGGAGGTACATTACTCAGCATAGACCTTGCGGGGCACGAAGAGATTTTACACAATGATGCCACAGAGCCCACCGAGCGTCAGTTTCGGGCAGTGAGCGTCTTTTTTGTTGCCGACGGAAGCTTGTATGTAGCAAGCAAACATCGAGGGTTGTTACACATAACAGAAGGAAATAGCAAATCGCTCTCACCCGTAAGTCCTGCCTTTGTTGCCTGTTCGCACGTCCTCCCGATTAACGAGAACGAAGTAGTAATTGCAAACGGAGAACAAATACCCATTACGACAATTGCAGGGAGAGAGAGAGCTCTCCTTTTCTACCAAACCAGCACACAGGACGGGATAAATATTTACGCTGAAAGTGCAACTCAGACAACTGCCCTCGTACTGCTAGATGGCTCTGCAAAACGCTTTGCAGTCGCTACTGACAATGCAGGCGTACTCATCTTTGAACAAACACAACTCGTAGAGCAGATCAACGCAGCCAATAGCCCCCTCCCCCCTGCGCCCTTAGGGCGAACGACTTACATCAATGCCTTGGCAAGCGCTCCTGATGGCACACTCTATATATGTGCGGGTAGTATGGGTACACTCTTTCGCCGCGCTCCTGACGGAAGCTTTACTTCTGCCCCATTGCCGCGGAACTACGGACGCTCGGAATTACGACTTATGCTTTCGCACAAAGGAGTTATTTTTCTAAGTAGTAACAGCCTGTCTGAAATAACCGCTATTGAGCCGACATCCTTTTTTTCAAGTAATGGCAACGAAGGTATTGCCTCACAATACATAATGGGAGAACAAATGACCCACTTGACGGCATCACGCGACTTTGATTTCGATAGCAGTGGTGACCTTTGGATGGGTACTGATGATGGGTTGATACGTGCACGTACTCCTGAACAAATAATAAACGGGAAACGTCTTACATTCACTGCCACCTTTATTTACACGGCACAAGACGGGCAAAGCGCACTATTTGAAGGCGT
>CAUVMY010000298.1:0-2578 GCA_963552845.1 uncultured Bacteroidia bacterium | reverse complement strand
CATTTACATCTCTCGGGCACATATCGTCACGCCATTTCTTACGATAAGCAACAACCCTCCCCTGTACAGCAGAACGGACTTAATGCCGAATTTGACCGCTCGCCCTTTGCACTTCAGTTCTATGCGAACTACGAACAGAACATCCCCCTTGGGAAATACTGCACACTACAACCGCGCTTAGCACTCGGACTTTCTTCTAACCAATGGGGACGTCACTATACCTTTCAAATTGGGGGTGCGAAAGAAACAGTGCGTAATGAAGCACGTGATATCCCTTTTTACGGTCTAGGCTTCCGTCAGATATCGGCATATAACTTTTTACTAGGCTCATTTTCGCTGCAAATCCACCTCCCCTACTCCTTGCATTTAACACCATCGTTAGGAGCACTATATGCCACTACAAACAATAAATTGACATTTGCAGCACGCGACCTTTTATTCGCGGGCATCTACTCGGGAGAACTTGCTCTGGGGCGTGAAACTCGCTTAGGACTAATACAAGGATCTTTGAGTATGCATTCTGGAAGCCGAGATCTCTGGGCACATTTCTTCATAGGTATCCCGTTCTAGAAACCGTACAGAGAAAGAAGATACGTCCAGAATTCCGCTTTATTTCAGTGGCACAAGTCCTTGTTCAAGATCAAAACGTAAAAGATAAAGAGCTCTGCTTTCATAAGAGCCTAACTCATGCGAGGCACGAAAGTCAAAATAGTTTTGCAACAGCGGGACACTATAGCGCGATAGGCAGTAGTGAAAATTCTCGCCGTATTTATAAAGTGCGCCTAGGAAGTACTTTGCTACATCGTAGCCTTGGAAGGCAAACTGAGAGGGTTCGCAACGGTATAGAGCACGATAATTATCGATAAAATCTCGAACCTCGCGTGACTGATAATCTACATAGAAAGGCGAGAAGAGGGTCACGCGCAGCGTACCAAGTTGCGATAAATCTAGGTTACGCATCTTAAACCAACGAGACATCCCATAGATTTCAACTGTATCAGTCTTTTTGAGTATAGACATCGAATTGAGCTGCCCCAACAAATCGCTGACAAATGGCTCGCTGTTCGATGGGATAAAGACTTTGGTAGATTGCTCTGCATCAATCAGCTTACGCAACTGCCCCGTACGCTTAGATGTAGCCTCTCCCTTAGGGTAACGCATCACTTCAATGGTTGGTGGGGGATTAAGTCGTTGTATCTGTTCGCGCAAATACTCCTCTAGTTTATCTGCCATTTCCATATCAGCCAAAGACTCCTCACGCAGTACCACGATTCGTGCCGTACCTTGCTTTACTGTTTTCTCTACCAATGTTTTGAGCTGCGTATAAAATGACGGATTGGCTTGAAAAAGGAAAGGATTTACATCGGCAGCCGAAATTTTGCCCGATAGAGGCGAGACTATTGGAATACGCCTTTGCGCCGCGTAATGGCTTACCAAGGAAATATTCTTGGGGAACACTGGACCGATTATAAGATCAGCATGCTTTAAGGTATCGCTTTGCACTAACTTCTGCACTACGGTTGGTGAATGTTGCGTATCAAACACTGTAAGACGAATACTGTAGCCCTTCAAGCGATAGTCGTTAAGCGCTAACAAAACCCCCTGATAAAAATCCAAATAACGCGTATTAGCCGCCATTCCGCGTGCTACAGTTCCTGAAATTTCGTAAACTTCATCCTCGGAGACAGTAGATTGCGTCTTCCCGAGTTCAAAAGGTAACGCCAAGGCAAGATTTAGAGTTTTCCATTTGGGAAAAGCAGACGTAGTATCGCAGGGCATAGGAAGTTGTATTCCGCCTCCAAGCAAATTAGTAATCGAATCTGGCATCCCCACTGGTAATTGAGGGATTACTAGTTTATCGCCCAGCTCGAGTTGTCTTTCTCTCAACCAAGGATTGGCTTCTAGAATTGCCTCTTGCGTCACTCCGTAACGTTTTGAAATGCCATAGACTCCTTCGCCCTTTTGCACATCATGCACTATTTGTACAACTTCAGATGGTGTCTGCGCAGTGTTTTCTGGGATACGTAAAATCTCATTCAGTTGAATAGTATCTGAAATCAGAGCATTTGCTTTCCGAATATCTGCAACTGGCACACCATACAAACGCGATATAGCATAGAGATTTTCGCCTGCTTTTACTTGATGCAGTTTGTATCCCAAGTTCTCTTTTTTGGTCCTTAACCCCTCAGGGATTGGTATACGAAGCACCTGTCCCTCCTTCACACCGTAATAAATTTGCGGATTAGCAGCTGCTACTGTCGACTGCGGCACTCCATATTTCCTGCTGATAGCATAGAGAGTCTCTCCCTTGACGACAGGGTGCAACCAGAATTCTTCTGCACCAACGGTGATTCGAGGAGCCGTGATCGAATCCACCACTCCCACAGCATAAAGCGGTGCTATACCCACAAAAAGAAAAGCTATAAATAGTACCGTCGCACGCAACATCTCTAAACAGACACGTTTCTGTTCAAAGGTATATAAAATCATAGAGACGCATTTTGAATATTTTGCATTCAGATGTTCGATAAACAGAAAACAAAGAGGGTGTCGCCTCATGCGACACCCTCTTAAAAAC
>CAUVMY010000297.1:0-2582 GCA_963552845.1 uncultured Bacteroidia bacterium | reverse complement strand
CTGTTAAGAAACCTTTATCGGCAAGGTTCTTAGCAAATAGACACTCGTCGGGATAATCTATCGGGTCTTTTATCTCTCCCTCGCGCAGTTTCTTATTCAGAATTTCGGCGCGGAAGTAATTCAACCCCGAACGTAAGTTCGTTGCACCTGCACTTAAGCCAGCATTTCGGAAATATTCCAGAAAACGATCGCGCTTTGCCGAATCTATATTGCTGATGTCATTTTCGGGTGTAGTGGTCATTATCGCCATATAGCGTATTCCCTTCGCATCGAGGGCTTTTACGCGTTCGCGATCTTCGTCTGTCCACTTCAAGCCCATCCCAAAGGCGATAACGCCATCGTAGGAACTGAGGTCTTCGGTGTTATTAACCACGTGCAGAGTTACGTTCTTCTTGTCTATTGCCCGCATCATCCCCTTGCAGGTAGATTCGGGGTAATTTACCAACGCAATGCGTACGGGGCGCGGTCGGAAAAGGAATACTACAATGCCTATTGCCGCGACCACGAGAAGCGCAATAAGCGCGATTAAAATTTTTTTCTTCATCTCTTGATTCTCATTGTATACAGAACTCCGCACAGCGGAGCGTAGTTGATTGACTTTGAGACTTAGTAACGCAATGAAAGCGATACATAAAAACTACGACCTGGGGACAACGAAGTCACAACGCTCACTTGTTCCGACACGTGGTTTAACAAATTTTCGCAACCGAAAGTAAGCGTAGCATGGTTCTTCCAACTAGCGTAAAGACTACCGCGTAGGGTGTAGTAAGAGGCGTAATCGCGGTACTGGTAGATCAGATCCGTGTCTGAAGTTCGGAATGCGGCGTGTAAAGGACCATAAAAACGTCCAGATACGTCGGTACCTATTGCAAAAGTCTTTTTGAATGTATAGCGATAGTTGACTGCCGCAGTCGCTGTATGTGGGCGTACCTGCGATACGTCAAACTTGTTACCATCCCTATCTTTTACTTCGTACACATCATGTACGTACGAATGGTTAAGTCGTACATCTAAGTTCGATAATACGTGGTACACAAAGATGGTCTGTACCCCTGCAAGCCAAGATGAACCATTGTAGTTCAAATATTTCAAGTGGCGCGCCCCTGCTACTTCCAACCATTCTTGTTCTATTCTATTGCGGAAAATATTGTAGTACGCAGTGCTACTAATATTGAACTTACCATACGTAAACTCAGGCGAGAGCGCAAACATGCTACTGGTTTCAGGTTTCAGGTTCTCATTACCCTGAATAACAAAGCCTCCGCCGTTAGCATGTGTCCACTCCATAAAAAGCTCTTTTAGAGTAGGGGAGCGAAAGCCTGTAGAAAAAGAGCCGCGAAGGGCAAAATACCTTTCGCGCCACATCGCTGCAATTCGGGGCGTTGCATACCCCTTGAATTGTGAATGTATGTCGTAGCGCACGCCTGCCGTGAGGGTCAGTTTCTCTTGAGCGCGCCACTCTGTTTGCAAATATCCCGTATAGGTTGCTGCCGAATGATACTGACTTTGATCCTTGAAACGATTTCCGCGTGTCCGTTCATTTACAGACTCAAAACCCAAGTTAAATGTTGGGAGATTTTCCCCCCACGGTTTAGCATTGAACTGTAAACGTGTTGTATGCGTAAGGTAGCTATAAACGGGGTGACGACCTTTACTTGGCCCTATTTCCATCACTTCGTCGCGTGCATATCCGTCATGGTTATAGGCAAGATCCAGATTGTAGGCATCGTTGAAACGGTATTGCGCATTTCCCCCTATTTTATAAAACTTGTAGTGGTTGTAGAAACCATCCACCTCGCCAAACTGCTCGCGGTTGTTGTAAGTTCCGTTAGCTTCAATCTTAAAACGTCCTGACGGAGCAGCATAGCCAAGTTTTTGACCTAAATTCCAAATCTCATTACCTGGTACGACGGCAGTGTCTTTCGTACCAGCACCTTGTACACGCAGACCGTATGCATCTTGAAAAGACCAACCTCCCGTGGTTGTAGATTGCCACCCCTTTTGTTTAATGCCGAAATATCCATTGTGGCGTTGTACCTTCTGGCTATCGTAAAGCCCAGTATAAGAGGCCTCTACAGGCTTTTGAGCTGTACGCGTGATGATGTTTATAACACCTCCTATAGCGTTTGATCCGTAGAGCGCTGAAGCAGAGCCGCGCACCATCTCAATGCGTTCGATATTGCTGGGGTCTATACGATTAAGGTCTACAGAGCTGGAGCCTTCGTTCGTAATACGCTCCCCGTCTACAAGAAACAGAACATAGTCTGCCGAAAGACCCTGAATCGAAAGGCGCTCTTGAGAGCCGTGTAGGCTGTATTCGATCCCAGGGAGTATAAACTCTATTACATCCACCATAGAGCGCGGATTCAGGCGTTGTATCTCTTCACTTCGTACGACATGTGTAATAACGGGCACATTGCGAAGGGGACGAAGCTGACGGTCGGAGGTAATCACCACATCGTCCATGTCTACCTCTTTCATGAGCGTTGTGTCTTGTTGTGTATTTACATTGGGAGGTGATACTGAAGCTTGCCCAAAAGCAAAACCATAAAGCAAAAAGGCACTGACTAGGTAGGATAACA
>CAUVMY010000296.1:0-2583 GCA_963552845.1 uncultured Bacteroidia bacterium | reverse complement strand
ACGATTTGTCTTGTGAATACTGTCTGCTAAACTCTTTAATTGGTTCTGTGCGCGTACAATGGAAGAAGCTGCTCCATCTGCAATACTCATATCGTTCTTACAAACTCCTAGCACGCCTGTACATTGTGACAAGACCTCATCCGTTGATGAAGCCTCCATTTCCGAGGCACTTGCAATTTCGTTAGCCGATTCGTTAATATGCTCGCTACTCGTATTAAGTTCGCGCGCAGAGCGTTCAATACCTGCAATTACCCCACGTAAACGTTGTACCATGTCTGCATAACTGCGAGAAATGAGTCCCGTCTCATCCTGCCGCTCTTCGTATCCCATACGTTGCGTAGAAAGATGTCCCTCGGCAAGAGACTCTATGCGTTCTGCCAACACCTTAATGGGACGCAGTTGGCGGCGCATCACAAAGAGGACTAAAAGTAGGAGGACTAAAGCAAGAAGAAGACCGATCCAGAAGTAAAGACTCAGCCCCCGATACACCGACATCATAGCTTCCGACTTGTTGAAATCTATGCAGAGCAAAAGAGGGTTTTCACACGAGTCAAAGTAAAAAGGAGTGATATAACGTACCTCGTCTCCTACTTGATGAAAGATTTTTTCTCGCTCACGAAGCGTATGAGACTCGGCATGAGATAATGAGCTCCAATCAAAACATTCGCTATCTAAAGCATCGGTACGTGAGCTTGCCAGCAAACGACCCAACGGAGAATAGAATGAAACAGTAGCGATGCCGTCGAAACTCTTCGCATTACGTATCCAATCTAGAATACGTTCTAACTCAATATCTACTGACATTACACCGATATTCTGTCCGCGCCGTGTAATGGGTTCTGCTAGGGTAAAAACGGGGACATTCAGACGCTCAAAGACCTTTGTTGTATAGAGTTCGCTTATAAATGCTTTACCTGTGCGTAACGTTACGAAGTACCACGCGCCTGTTTCCTCATTGATATGCGAATAACAAGTATCGTCTAGATGCGCAACACCGTTAATGTCTTTGTCTATGTAGGGGATGAAGCGTCCTTGGAAACCGTTGCCTGTCACACCCGCGTAGAGTGAATCTGCACCGTCAAATGCATTAGGTTCGTAGACGAGTCCTGCCCCGATTACGAATGGGTAGGAGGGAAGGGCATTCTTTATGAGCTCTATGATTTGTTCGCGGCTACAGGGTGTTTTGTCCTCCGTAGAAAAAAGATCGGCGCACGTTTTGGCAAATTCCTCGCCTTGTGTTAGGTCTGCCTTTATTTTATCCACCAGCGCTTGCGACGAATGCTCTACACGATTCACAAGTCGCTCATACCCCGATTCACTTAACAGATAGAGAGGTACTAGGAGCATGATTAGTAGAATAATTAGCATACCAGCTCCTACTATAAGTCCGACGGGTAATAAAATTGAACGACGTTTCATACTTTCTACGATTTCGAGCCATGCTCTGCATAAATTCGCCTACGAGAATAATAGGTAATATGTTCGCATCGCGCAGCAATTTAGGCTAGTTAAGTGGAGTGTATATGGCAGACATACTATAGTATGCAACTGTTGTTTGTGAGTCCTTACGCCAGACAGGCGGTACTACAAAAAGCGCGTACTTCCCATTTATTATTAAGTAGCATTTCGCATTCTGAAGCCGCAGCATTGCTCGTAAAATTGATTTGCTGAGTTATAGAACAGTGTTTATTGTAGCATCTGATCCCAATCTTTCCAGATCGGCTCGTAGCCGTGTGCACGAAGAAAGGTAGAGACCTCATCAGCAGTGCGTGCATCGGAGATGGCAAATTGTTCTAGTTCCTTATTTGCGTGAGCATAACCACCAGGTTCGGTGTGAGAACCTGCACTCATTGACGTAATTCCAAGCATAAAAGCGTTGTTGCGAAAATAAGCTGATTCGCGCGTAGTGAGCGACATCTCTACATTTTCGTCAAAAATACGATAGGCGGTAATGATTTGTAGCAAGTTGCGCTCGTTGACTGTATACTTGGGTTCAAAAAGCCCTACGTGGGGACGCAAACGAGGGAATGCTACCGAGTATTTACTTTGCCAGTAAAGCTTCTGTAAATGGCGCAAATGCATGGCAACGCAGAGCGATTCTACACGCCAATCTTCCAGACCCAGCAACGCGCCTAAACCGATGCGGTGAATACCAGCAGCGCCTATACGATCTGGGGTCTCGAGCCGATAGCGGTAATTGCGTTTCATGCCCTGCAGGTGGTATTTAGGGTATTCTGTCTCATTGTAGGTCTCTTGGTACACGTATACCGAATTCAAACCGTTTTGTCCCAACTCAGCGTACTCGTAAGAGTCCATGGGTTGCACTTCAATTGAGATTTGTGGGAAGGTGTCTTTTAACATCTTCACCGCCTCAAGAAGGTATTTGAAGCCTGCCTCGTCGGGAGCTTCTCCCGTGAGAAGAAGGATATGTTCAAATCCGAGTGCCTTTATACTCTGCGCCTCATCGCGTATTTCTTGTGGGGTCAGCGTCTTACGAACCAGCTTATTCTGATGGCTGTAGCCACAATAGACGCAACTATTAGAACATGCATTCGAGAGGTAGAGAGGGACGTAAAGCGACAT
>CAUVMY010000295.1:0-2606 GCA_963552845.1 uncultured Bacteroidia bacterium | reverse complement strand
ATCTATGTTATGACGCGCAAAGATAACACACATACGGCGGATAGCGCCCTTTGCACTAAGTAAAAATCAAAGACTAAAAGAAAGTCATTTTCATGCCCGAAGTGTTTAATTCGCCCACCACGGTACAAAAAAAGAGACCAGAGCTAAGCTCTGATCTCTTTCAAAGGAATTATGAAAAATCTAGAGTTAATGTTTCACTACCCTAATACTTTTCATCTGCCCCTCGGCTGTTTCAAGACGCAATACATAAAAGCCCGCCTTAAGAGTTGTAGTCTCTATCAGCGTTTCGTTGTCTAACAACCTGCCCAAACGCACAACCTTTCCCATAACGTCGACCAACTCAAACCTTGTATCACACTGCAAGTCATAGTTTGAAATACGTAACGTGGTTGAGAATGGATTGGGGCACACCACCACATTTCCCCATTTAGCATCGTCAACTGCTAGTTCCGCACTTTGTTTCTTTACGGTAACCTCACAAGAGGCAGATTTACCGTTCAGCGTGGCCGTCACATTGGCAACCCCTTCGCTTACAGCTAAAACCAGCCCATCTTTCACGGTACATACCGACTCATTATCTGAAGTCCAAGTTAGACCTGTTTGGTCAGCATTTTCAGGAGTTGTTACGACTCTGAGGTATGCTTCGTTGAGTTCGTAAATCAGAATCTTTTCGTGATTGATGCGAATCGAGGTCACCTCAACAACAGGAAGAACAACAACCTTAAATGTGGCAGTAATCGCAGGGTCGGTAGCCAAGATTGCAGTAACCTCTACAGGTTCTGCTGTGGGTGCCACGCCTACAACTTTGCTACCTTCAATCCTAAATTTTGTTTTATCAACTCCCGTGAAAATTAGTGTCTTGTCTACTGCATCTGCTGGTGTGTACCGAACGGACAGTTCGGCTGTTTTACCGACCATTAGTTCCACATCTTCCACAGCGATCGACGTTACCAAGCCTGCTGTACTCGGCTCCACAACCTCAACTGTACAAACAGTCATGATGCGCGGATCTGATTCTAACATCGCCGTTACAACCGTAAAACCTTTTTCTAACGCCGTAACCGTACCCATCGCATCTACAGTCGCAATGGTCGTATTGTTACTTGTCCAGATGAGTTTTCTTTCAGACGAAGTCTCAGGAAAGAATTCTACCGCCAACGTACGCACATCGCCAACCTTGATACGCAAATGTGACGTAAGCATTTTGATGTTCTGCGGTCTAGTCGGCTGCTTTACTTTTACACGACACGTAGCTACTTTAGAGTTATCGGAATGCAATTTTGCCGTGATAAGTACTCCTTCAGTAGTCGCTTCTAACCCTGTAACACGACCACCCCTTACAGAGACCACACTAGGCTTCTCCGACTCCCAATCCATATATCGATCCGTGGCAGCCGACGGGTTAAACTTTATGTGACTAAACAAGTCTAACGTTCCACCATGTTCTATTTCAAACTCCGCAGGTTCAAAATCGAAACCTATAGTCGCAACCGCGGGAGAGATTACAATTATCTCGCAAGACGATGTTTTGGAAGGATCATTCTTTAATGCCACGGTTATTGTAGCTTTCCCAATTTTTAGTCCTTTTACGACTTGCGTATCTTTATCGAACGCTACCACACCTTCGGAATCCTCTACCGTCCAAACCAGCTCATACTGTGTAGCATAGATTGGCTTAGCAAAAGCTTCTAATTTATATTTATCGCCTTGCCCCAATGTGATTTTCGTTGGGAAAAGTTCAATACTTGTAGCAACCGTATGCGAACGAACCGTTACGCGACAAGTAGTTGTAATCGACGAATTAGATTTTAATGTCACAGTAATCTGTGCCTCTCCAGACGAGATGGCTTTCAACAAACCATTTTCATCCACTGTAACGACTTTTTCGTTGTTGCTGTGCCAATCTACGTCGCGATCAGTCGTTGTCGTAGGCGTAAATTCTAGCTCCAGTTGTCGCTGCTCATTAGGTACGAGCGTCACATTAGCAAGTGTCAATTTCAAACTCTCCGTAGCAACAGGAGGTACACAACGCACCTGAACTTTCTTCTCAACCTCCTCGGTTGTGCCAAGCGCCTTGATTGTAATTTCTATTGGTCCTCCTTCTTTAACGCCAGTTACCACACCTGTACTTTCCTCAACGCTCACCGTTTCAGCATCTGCCGATGTACACTGTACCGACTTGTTTGAAGCATCCTCTGGCAGAATCTTATAGCGCAGCTTATAACTTTGCCCTTTACCTATAACAACCTCCCCCTCTGTAACGAGTTGGATCTCTTGAACAGGATTTATATAGACCTCAACATCGCAGTATTGGTAGATGGCAGTATTTTCCACACTCATAGCCTTAATACGCGTCTTACCTTCCATCACCCCTTTTATGATCCCCGATTCGTCGACTTCTGCAATCTCAGGATTCTCGCTCTCAAAATAGAGGGCACGGTTTGTTGCTAAAGGCGGATCGACTGTCACGGCGAGCTGTGTTTTCGTGCCAACAGGAATTCGCAAATTCTGCGAAAGCATCCTTACCCTACCGACGGGTACATAGTGCTCTACTACTGTAACCAATACCGTAGACTCTTGTCCCGTCGTCGTCTTTGCCACAAGCT
>CAUVMY010000294.1:0-2609 GCA_963552845.1 uncultured Bacteroidia bacterium | reverse complement strand
ATAATAGCCGCAGAGAAAAAGATACTCCGCTTGTAGTGGGCAAGCATCCGACGGTGATAGGTATACTCGTAGATCAACCCCTCCGTAATAAAAATACTATAGTCGTCACCCTGACCAAAAATAAATGTAGCAAGTATGATATTCACCAAATTAAAACGCATGCCGAGCAGATGCATTGTGCCTAATATCCAAAGCCATGAAACGAGCATCGGAAGAAAGGCTATTATGGCATATTGCAGTTTTCGGAACGAAATCCACAAAAAGAGAAAAACAATAGCCCCACACACAAACCCAATATAATTGAAGTTATCTGCTAGCGAACGTGCCACTGCCGAATTCATGCTTTGCACGTTAAAAGCAAAGTAGTGTTCGGGATTCTTCGTGTTAAACTGCGCTACTAAACTTTCTGCCTCAGCAAACGCCTCTTTTCTAATCACGACCACGGTACTATCTACAATACGATTGCCTACTCCGATCTCGCGAAGAGGGGCAAAATCTGACAGGGACAGCTGCTTTTTTGAAGGACGATAGGCCTCAAATCCGCAGGGCAAGAAACCTTCTTGTTCCCAAACCCGTGGTAACGTTTCTTCCCATACGTCGCGATGACGTTCTACAAATTTATTCCAACGTTCAAGTCGTTCCTCTTGCGTCCAGATCCCCGCGATAAGAATATCAGGGAAATCGGTCGCAGCGCGTTCTAAAGCGGCATTTATCGTACTATCTGTTATCGTATAATAGACTTGCACAGAGTCTGTCGATTCTTGCTTTAGCGAGGCTAATTCGGTAAGCAGTTCCTTTTGTTCGTTGGTTAAATAATTGATATTTCGTACGTCAGTATCAAACTCTGTAGAGAGGCTAAAGTAACCAAGTACTAGGGTTACAGTAAGCAGTGCACCTATCAAGAATTTATTTCGCGGATATTTCGGAATGTACTCTTCGCCGTCATTCGTAGCTTGTACTTTCCCGTTAACCAAATGCTTCCCTACAAAGTGAGGTAGGAAGAAGACGACAAAAAGAATTGTTCCTACAAGCATGAAGGCTGCAAAAAGCCCGAGATCGCATAGTGCTGTGGAATCCAGTGGGATCAGAGCTGCAAAAGCGCCAACAGTTGTAACATTGCCAATAACGAGAGGTTCTACTATATCGGCTAAAACGGCTCGTGGCGAACCTTTGTAAGCAAGGTGCGATAAAAAATGCAGTGGGTAGTTTACAGCTATACCGCTTATCACAGAGGCAATACCTAGTACTATGAGCGAAACTTCGCCACGCCCCCATGCCATTGCGGCTAAGGCAATAAGCCAACCAAAAGCAAGAGAGAGAAGAATTAGAAGGAGGTAACGAAGACGACGGAGCATATAGAAAAGTAAGGGAAGAATGAGCAAGGTAGCTATGGCGAGAGCTAGGATGCCGTCTTTTTTAATCTGCTGCGCATTATCTACCGAGACCACTGGTACGCCTGTAAGATGGATCTGGACATCTGGGAACTCTGTTTCCAAATGCGAAATAGTGTGTCTGATTTTTTGAAGAAATTCCGTATTCCTGTTTGTTTCACTTGCCCCAAAAGGGGAATGCGTTACAACGAGCGCAAATTTGTCGTCAGGAGAAAAAACATATCCCTCATGCATCTCGTATTGTGGCGTAGGCATACTCGCAAAGAGACGCGAAAAGAGTGGCGAAAAAAGATCTAAAGGGTCTTGCGCAACGCTCTGACTCATAAAGCCTCCTACGGGAAAAAGCAACAAGGTTTTATCTCGTTCAATCGTAGCACGAACAGAGTCAGGGTACATCTTTTGCTCCATGCGCTCATAATCGGACTCGCTTAAAAGGAGTGGTGCATTTTCATAAACGAAATCGCGCACCTCCTCTATTTTTTCAAAATCTAGTAAGCTACTAACCTCCCAACCAGCCGAGTCGGCGCTCTCGGTAAAGTACTCTATTGCTTCAACAATTCTCTGCGGATCTCGTGCTGTGGTATCGCGCAACTGAAAGAGGAAAAATATCCGATCAGCAGCATTTAAGCGCTGATAGACCGAGACCGACAATTTGTAATTGCGATCACGGGGTAGGAAATCTGCAATGTCCTCGCGAAAATTTAAGCGTAATAAAGAGAATAGAGCTACACAAAGAACAACGAGCAGAAGCACCCAGCATAGCTTCCGATGCGCTGCAAAATAGTCGTAAGTGCGAAGCAAAAAACGTGTTAACATAGTCTATAGCTTGCGCTTACGCCAGAGATTTATCTAACGTATTACGTTCATCGATAAACTTTACAGGTTTTCGGCTCTTAGCTGGGAAATTTATAATTCGGATTTCTTCTTCCGTACATATCTCAATCAGCGGCGCTACGCGAATACGTGCTCGAAAACTATCTTTAAGCGACTTTATCAGTTCTTCTTGTTGCATCTCGTCCTCTGGCAGTTCTCTTAAACCAATCTTTACCACAACTTCATCAGTTCCAGCCTCAGTAAAACGAACCACGACCACGTAGTTTTCTATATAAGGGATGTTGTCTAGCACGTCATTTATGGCAGGCGGATACAGCGTTGTCCCCTTAAGTTTAATCATGTTGTTTTTTCGCCCTACCAAGGGGGATAGACGGTAACTCCACC
>CAUVMY010000293.1:0-2611 GCA_963552845.1 uncultured Bacteroidia bacterium | reverse complement strand
GACATAATTACGAACAATGTTAATCAGACAGTTAAATGAAATTACAAAATTTCTGACTCAAAAATAGGAAAAGTCTTTTGAGGAAAAACGAATTGGTAGTATAGATATTTTTCTTATAACCCCTACTTTAGCCCCAAAAATTACCCTTCATTGCCTAGAAAATATGGCAATTCTGTAGTGCATATACTCTAATAGAACAGTAAACCAATATACAGTATATTACTGTAATACAACAAATTAACAAGTTGCTATGAAACGATATTGATAATAATTATTGAAAATCTAATACATTACAACATGGCATGATAGACTCATTTAAGATCCCTAAAATACGCTCTAGGATCTGTGCAGATAAATAGGACCAGCGTCGTTTACACCGTAAGAAGAAATGGCAAATGAAAGTTTTCTCTAGGTATTATCTGCAATATTTTCCACGAACTGATTTTCTACAGCGTCGAAAAAATTAAAACTTGTGAAGTTAGCTTGCTTGCGCAATAAAATTCCCTAGTAGGAAGGCAATGTTCGTATTTTCTGACAGCGAATAGTGAAACAAACAACAACATAAGATTGTCTTTTTGTTAGCTTTGTTGGAGTAAATCAAACATAATGGAACTGCAAAAATCTTTAATGAACGAACAGGGGGCATTCGGTTTTGAAACAGATTGTGGCTTGTCGCAGTTTACGGTTGTTAAACGTGACGGAACAGAGGTACCTTTTGATACGCTCCGTATCGTCAACGCTATTAGCAAATCGTTTGAAGCTGACGGCTTAGAGCCAGACACCTCTGTGATAAATGTCATTGTGCGAAACGTGAGCACTGAGATTAGCATGAGTGGACGTATGACGGTCGAAGATATACAAGATCGTGTAGAACAGAACCTTATGCGATTCAACCCGCACGTAGCGCAGCTCTACATTCATTACCGCCATGCTCGCGATAAGGCACGGTGGGAACGCATGAATCTCAAGGGAATGTTCGATCCTATCGTTAACGTCGAACCTTGCGAACTAAATCGCAGCAATGCGAATATGTCGGCGCATACTCCCGCTGGGCAGATGATGACTTTCGCTTCTGAGCTTGCACGAAAGGATGCTGTTAGCGGACGCCTTAATCCTCTCTACGGAGAACAGCACGAATCGGGAGAAATACACATCCATGATTTGGATTATTACCCAACCAAGACGACAACCTGTTTGCAGTACGACCTTGGAATGCTTTATGAGAAAGGTTTTCGTACGAAGAATGGTTCGGTGCGTCCTCCTCAAAGCATACAAAGTTATGCTACTCTGGCTACGATTATTTTTCAGACCAATCAAAATGAGCAGCACGGTGGGCAATCTATTCCTGCGTTTGATTTTTTCATGGCACCAGGGGTACGTAAATCGTTCCACAAGCATTTGGCGCAGCGTTTGGTCTATACTTATCAGGAGCTTTATGGTATAGAACTCAATGAGCAAACGGAGGATAGACTAGAGCGACAGATTCGTAAAGAACTTTGGGGGCGTGCCGTTGCGTTGGGCGATGGGCATAAAACGCAATCTACTCTGGATGAGATCATGCGTGCACTAGGGATGCAGCTCACCTCTTCCAGTTTACATTTGGCGCTGAAGGAAGCTGTGCGTCAGACGCGTATAGATACGCATCAGGCGATGGAGGGCTTTTTGCACAACCTGAATACTATGCATTCGCGTGGAGGAAATCAGGTCGTCTTTAGCTCTATTAACTACGGAACAGACATCTCGTCGGAGGGGCGTATGCTTATGCGCTCGCTTCTTAAAGCTACTGAAGAAGGACTAGGAAAAAAAGAGACCCCCATTTTCCCCATTCAAATCTTTAAGCTGAAAAAGGGAATTAGCTTCAGCGATGCCGATCTTGCTAAGGCTTTGAAAGATTGGCAAGGTGCACTAGCTGGTAAGCTCTCCTTCGAAGCACCAAATTTCGATCTCTTCGTAGAGGCTTGTCGTACTACTGCACACGCTCTTTTTCCTAACTTTCTTAACCTAGACGCTCCCTTTAATTTTGATGTTGAATGGCGCGCTGACGATCCCAAACGTTACTATCATGAAGTAGCTACTATGGGCTGCCGAACGCGCGTATATGAAAATATAAACGGACCGCGTACGTCAATTGGACGAGGCAACCTTTCTTTTACATCTATCAATATGCCGCGCTTGGCAATAGAAGCACGCCAAGCCGCAGTACGCGATGCTTTTGATGCGGGAGAGGAAAAAATCCAAGCTATGGCTAAGGTCTATTTTATGGAAAGGCTAGAAGCTAAAGCACGACTCGTGGCTGACCAATTGTACGAACGCTATCTATTCCAAAGAACGGCATACGCCTTTCAGTTCCCATTTATGATGACGAATGATGTCTGGAAAGGTGGCGGTAGCTTAAAGCCTGATCAGCCCGTCGGAGACGTTATTGCACAAGGAACGCTCGGTATTGGTTTTATTGGCGGTCACAATGCTATGGTAGCTCTCTTTGGCGAAGGGCATGGTAAAAGTCAGAAGTCTTGGGATACGCTCTACGAAGCATTGCAATTGCTCAATAAGGTCGTAAACGAATACAAAGCCCGTTATCACCTTAACTACTCGGTGTTAGCTACGCCTG
>CAUVMY010000292.1:0-2624 GCA_963552845.1 uncultured Bacteroidia bacterium | reverse complement strand
TACTGTCATTTCACTACCCTGTTTTTCTACACTAAGGTAGGGAAAATAAAGGGAGTTTTTTCTATACCGAGCTCGTCGTTTATGTTTGAAGGAAGAAACAGAAAACGTGCGCAGTGGTGCGAATTCCTCTCTAGGCATTATTTTTATACCGCAAATGGCAGGGTATATATGGCAGAAACAGTTGTTATTGTAGGTGGTGGAGTAGGCGGACTTACAACCGGAGCACTTCTTGCAAAAGAGGGATACAGGGTTACTGTACTTGAAAAAAATGCGACAATTGGTGGTGGATTGCAAACTTTTCGTCGTAATGGAATAGACTATGTAACTGGAATGCACATTGTAGGAGGTTTTCATCCCAATGGTGTGCTGTATCGTGTATGCAAGTATTTGGGTATTATCGACCAACTTAAGTTAATGCCCGTTGATGCAGAATGCATGGATCAAATTGCATACGCTTCGGATGGTCGATTATACAAGATAGCCTCAGGGCGTAGTGGTTTTGTTGACAGTTTAACTAGCTATTTTCCGCACGAGCACGATAACATTGTTCGTTATCTGGACACGATGTACGACATGGTGGGGCAGTTAGATCATTTCAATTTACGTCCTACGTCGGATGATCTCTTTCAATTTCCTCCCGAGTTTTTCATGCCCGCGGATGAATTTATAAACCTCTTCACCGAAGAGCCGCGCTTACGCGATCTGTTTGCTTATATGAACTCGTTGCATGGCGCTATACGTGGTAAAACGCCAGCCTATATACATGCATTGCTGAATGTTTTTTATATAGAAGGGGTAGCACGCTTTGTGGGAGGCTCATTTCAGCTTGCAAAAGCTTTGTGTGGTGTTATTTGCGAGCATGGCGGCGAAGTTCTTACAAATGCTGAAGTGGTGCATATTGCAGTGCATGAGCGGTACATCACATACGTTGAGATAGAGAGCGGACAGCGTTTTCAAGCAGATCACTACATATCTTCGGTTCACGTCAACGAACTTCTGCGTGTGATTGATAGTTCGGCATTCCCAAAATCGTTTTCCAGTCGGGTACGATCGATCCCGAACACTTATTCGGCTTTTTTCGTATTTATCGAGCTGAAGGAAGGAGTGTTCCCATACGTAAATCATACGTGCTACTATGAGCAAGATTATGGACTGATATGGGAACTAGAGAAATATAATGAAGAGTGGCCACGTAGTCTTATGTATATGACACCTCCTGTTGAGAATCAGGGAGAGTGGGCTACGCATCTTGTAGTAAACATTGTGATGCCCTATGACGCTGTACGTAAGTGGGAGAATACAGAAACAGGTGAGCGAGGGACAGACTATGAAATGTGGAAGCAGGAGCGTGTAGAGAGAGTGCTAGATCGTTTTGAAGAACTCTACCCCAATTTCCGTTCTAAAATTAAACAAGTTTATGCAGCGTCGCCTCTCACAGTGCGAGACTACTATCACAGTACTGAGGGAGCCATTTACGGTTATGCTAAAGACTGTCAGAATATAATGCTATCCCAGATCTCTATTTTTACCAAAGTAAAAAACCTACTTCTAACGGGGCAGTGTATTCGTTTGCATGGTATATGTGGTGTACCTCTTACTGCTATAAGTACAGTAGAAGCGCTTGTGGGGCGCAATAAGATTATTGAAAAATTGTAACGAAGTGAAGGTTTTAATTCTAGTTTTATTGTCGGTAGTGTTTGCAATGACTTTGTGTGCAAAGCCATTGCGTATTTGGGGAGATGAAAGTGGCAGTACAAAAGGTGTGACTATGGAAGCCTATATCCCCGAGGGAAGCGATGCACTGAAAACTGCGATTATTGTGTGTCCTGGAGGGAGTTACCACTGGTTGGATAAGGAAAACGAGGGACGCAAAGTGGGGGAGTGGCTCAAGGCGAATGGTATCGCGGCGTTTGTCTTGCATTATCGCGTTGCGGGTATTTTTGCCTATTGGTCGCATTATCGGGTTCTGTGGCGCGGCAATCGGCATCCCGATATGATTCAGGATGTGCAGCGAGCCATTCAGATCGTGCGCGAAGGAGCTGACAAGTGGGGGATAGATACAAATCGTGTGGGGGTGATGGGTTTTTCCGCGGGAGGGCATTTGGCAGCCATGGCGGCTATCTACGGTCATACAGACTTCCTTTCTCTGCTGTCGATACAGACGAAAGTCAACGTACGACCGAATTTTGCTGCTGCTATTTATCCCGTTGTGACTTTTCATGACAAACGTTATGTACATAAACGCTCACGTAAAGGCGTGCTGGGGGAGCTGCAACAATATACCCAGCGGATGCAAGACTCACTCTCATTAGAATTGCATGTAACGACAGATTGCCCCCCTCTCTTTATTCTCAACTGTAAAAATGACCCCATTGTGAAGTATCAAAATAGTGAGTTGCTGGATTCTGCACTTAAGGCATCTGATGTGCCCCATAGATATATACAATATCAAACGGGGGGACACGGTTTCGGAGCAAGCAACGTAAAGGGAACGTCAGAGGCACGACAATGGCGTAACGAATTCATAGCGTGGTTACGGGCATGGGAGCGCGAGCAGGGCAATAGGTAGGGAAGGCATCGAGCTTTGTGATGAATTGAAGAGCTTTTACTAAGCTCACGAGAGG
>CAUVMY010000291.1:0-2629 GCA_963552845.1 uncultured Bacteroidia bacterium | reverse complement strand
GGAGGAGATGACAGCTAACATCGAACAAAATAGCGATAGTGCTATGCAAGCGAAGAGTTTAGCTCGTATGATGGAGCAACAAATCTCCGAAGTGAGTGAAGGGGCATCTAACTCCTTGCTTTCAGTACGAGCTATACATGAAAAAATCTCAATTGTAAGTGAAATAGCACGTCAAACCAACATATTAGCTCTCAACGCCGCCGTGGAAGCTGCACGAGCAGGCGAGCACGGAAAAGGTTTCTCTGTGGTAGCTTCAGAAGTGCGAAAGCTAGCAGAACGTAGTAGAGATTCTGCTAACGAGATCTCGGATCTTTCTCTCAATGCCCTGACCACTACAGAGACTGCCGCCACGAAGCTCCAAAATGTGTTGCCCGACGTACACAAAACAGCACACTTAGTAGAAGAAATAGCAACGGCTAGTGGCGAACAAAAAACTGGCGTTGACCAAATCAACGCAGCGATCCAATCCTTGAACGGCGTTGTACAGTCTAATGCAGCCTCTGCAGAAGAACTTGCCACAAGCGCCGAAGAACTCAACGCACAAGCAGACTTATTGCGCGATGCAACGAACTTCTTTAGAATCGCCTAGCACTGCACACTGTTTAATTACTTATCGAACTATCCCCTTTGTAACTGACATAAGTGCTGTTCCGCATTCTATAACAGACCAGTTTATGAACGGAGACTTCCAGTAGGAGGTCTCCGCTTTTTTTAGCACACGCATCAGTAAAAAGAATAGTGGGAATGGGAAAAAAAAACTTTGGCGCAGATTTTGTGCACTTTCATGGAAAATATTCACTGTACTATTGCATGACGAAGAAATTTGACTACCTTTGTCACAGAGAAAACACTAAAACAGTACGCCTATCGAGTGATATTTACGTAACCAAGCATTTAGCAGACGTGAATACTTCATTTTCAGAAACCGAGAATGTAACTCTCATAGAAGAGTTACGGAGTGGGAGTGTGGACGCTGCAGAGCGTCTCTTCTCTAAGTATCAAAAAAGATTGTACAGCTACATACTGTCATCCGTTAAGGATGACAGTATAGCGCGTGATCTGTTGCAAGAGGCAATGCTTAAAGCGTTCGTCTCTATAAAACGGGGACAGTATCACGAAGATGGGCGTTTCGAGCCTTGGCTGGTACGTATTGCACGAAACGTGCTTATGGATCATTACCGGGATCGCAAACGGTTTCATCAAGTTCACTCAGATCGAGAGGTCTCTATGCTGCCTGATACGTTTGCATCATCGATTACCCCCGATAACGAGCTCATGGTCTCGCAACAGCGAACTCAGGTGAGAGAACTGATACAAGAACTACCTGAAACACAAAAAGAAGTAGTGATACTCCGACATTTTTTGGGACTCACTTTCCAAGAAATTGCAACTCATACGGGAGTGAGTATCAATACGGCTCTGGGTAGAATGCGTTACGCACTCATTAACCTTCGCAAGATCGCTTCTGAGCAGCAGCTCCTAGATTTTACAAGGGGGTAGTTCGCCAAGCATAACCTTATGCGACAAGAATTAAGCCTAGGCAAAAACCTAGGCTTTTTCTTTTTCTCTGTATAGAGAGAAATTAGTCCGTATTTTCAATTGAAACGGTCCAAAAAAGAAGACTATATTCCTCCTTCTTCTCCTATTTATCACTTTTTATACAAAAGGAATTTTTGCATACCCTGAGAGTTCCAAACTTCGTAGGTTGTAGAATCATCTCGTGCGATAAGTATTGCCTCAACTTCAGGAATACGATCCACAAAACGCTTTGCGGAATCGATTCCCATGACCATCATAGCCGTAGCCAATGCATCGGCTTCGGTGCAAGTAGGCGCTAAAACAGTAGCACTTAATAGAGAATTTTTCTCAGGAAACCCCGTATGCGGATTGATTGTATGTCCCCATTTTCGCGTTCCTGCTTCGCGAAACGAACGGTAGTTTCCCGACGTTGCTAAAGCACAAGACGAAAGCTGTATACGCTGCACGATAGAACTCCCTAGCAAATTGCCTTGTTCAGGTGTTTCAATTCCAAAAATCCAAGCTTCGCCTCGCGAATTAAGTCCCTTGGCGCGAATTTCGCCTCCTATGTTTATCATGTAATGACGAATGCCAACTTGTTCCAGATATCTGGCAATCTTGTCAACCGTATAACCTTTAGCTATACCATTGTAATCCAGAGAAATAGTTGGAAGTTCTTTAAGAACAGAATCCCTACTCACTCGTACGTACTGCATTCCTATACTAGCAACTAAAGAGGTTACCGTAGCACTGTCTGGGTATTGTGGTGCATCTGGACCAAACCCCCACAAACGCACTAAAGGCGCAATGGTGGGATCAAAAGCTCGGTTAGTAAGTTCCGAAAAGCGTTGTGCCTCTCGTGTTAATATTGCGAACTCATCATTCGCAATTCCTGTTACAGACTGATTGAACAGAGTAATTACAGACTCCTTCGAAAAAAGGGAAAATAGATGGTTCATTACCGTCAGGATAGAATCCACTGAAGTATGAAGGTCACGCTCTATGGAATCACGTAATGAGATCTGGTAAAAGGTTCCTATTCCTTCACCATTGAAATTACGATAAGACATTTTTGGCGGGTCTTGGCATGCCACCAACAAAACAAAGAATA
>CAUVMY010000290.1:0-2646 GCA_963552845.1 uncultured Bacteroidia bacterium | reverse complement strand
TTGTCCATCCGATGGGGGTAATGTTAAAGGAGTGCTGCATTTCGCACACTATATCCTGTAGAAACTGGAGCACAAAAGGTCGCAATTCGTCGTACTGCTCCTGTAGAACTTGGCGTACAAGCATACTACCATCTGGTAGAGAAGTGGTACGCGCCATAATGTCTAAGGATTCGCAGATACCTTCTATGCGCCGATAACGGTAAAGACGATTATCGCGAATGAGACGTGGGAGTTTCTTTTTCCAGAAAGGAGGTAACCACTTCCATTGTAAGAGGAGTTGTAAGTAGAATTGATAGATAAATGGGCGCAAGGAGCGGGGGGATAATAATGCCCATTCTCGACATAAGAAGTAGTCGAGTACTACGTCGAGTACCACACCCGCATACTTCTGATAGGCAGGACGAAAAAACTGACGACACTCTGCCATTGCTGGGTGCGAATCGGTAAAATAGTCTATTGCACGATGCATCATGACACCGCGGGCTATCTCAGGCGGATACGATTCGAGAGCAATACCTTTGATGTGGTCGGCAATAAAATTACCAAAGCGGAGGTTGCGATCATCGCCCGCCAAATATAGATGCCCTAAAAAATTCATACGTTATCCTCGTAGTTGCTTATTTGCTATCATTCTTGCTTACAGGGTAAACGACTCTTACCTAGGAATTGTTTTAGGCAAAAAGAGCATTACGAAAAGCTAACTACCTTTGTTTTGTAGTGAAATTTATAACAGCTGAGTTCTATGTTTAAACGTTTACTTGCCCTGAGTGGCATTATACTGATTGGCTTCGTAGCAGTAGCTGACGAGGGCATGTGGCTTCTCCCCCTTCTGAAGAAATATAATCTCGAAGAGATGAAGAGAATGGGTTATAGCCTTGATGCCAACTATATCTACAGCGAAAATGAAGCATCTCTCAAGGATGCGATAGTTCGTTTTGGTCGCGGGTGTACGGCTGAGTTTATCTCGTACCAAGGACTACTTCTTACAAACCACCATTGCGGTTACAGCTCCATACAACAGCACAGCAGTGTAGAGCATGATTACCTAAAAAACGGTTTTTGGGCGCATACACAGGCTGAAGAAATTCCAACGCCAGGGCTTACAGTCACCGTGCTTGTACGTATGGAAGATGTTACCCCACTCATGCTCCGTAATGTGCGTGATACGATGGACATGTTCCAGCGTGATCGTTCTATGAAATCCACGCGCGACTCACTCATAAAGGTTGCTACTGAGGGCAATAAGTACGTGGCTGAAGTAAAGTCGTTCTACGATGATAATGTGTATTATCTGATGGTGTATGATGTATTCCGCGATGTGCGTATGGTGGGGGCACCTCCATCCTCGATCGGGAAATTTGGTGGTGAGACAGACAACTGGATGTATCCGCGTCATACAGGTGATTTTTCGCTCTTCCGCGTATATGCAAACAAGAATAACGAGTCGGCTGATTATTCGCCAGACAATGTGCCTTATAAGCCGAAAAAAGCGCTTACCGTATCTATCGGAGGGTATGAAGAGGGGGACTTTGCTATGGTAATGGGTAACCCAGGGTCAACGAATCGATATATGACATCGTGGGAGGTGAAACAAACCATCGACGTACGTAACAAAGCGCTAGCTGAAGTCCGTGGTGTAAAACTCGCTGTTTGGAAAAAACACATGAGTGCTAATCCTGCAGTGCGTATTAAGTATGCTGCCAAATATGCGCAGAGCAGTAATTACTGGAAAAACTCGATTGGACAGAGCCTTGCATTACAGAAATTGGGAGTAGTGAAAGAAAAACAGAAAGAGGAGGAGGCATTTACGAATTGGATTGGCGAAAAGAAGGAGCGTTACTTGAAGTACAAGGATGTGCTCCCGACCATCGAGCGGAGCAACAATGCCTTAACGCCTATTCAGGTGGTGCAGTACTATGGGACTGAGACCTTTTTCCGTGGTATGGAGATTATGGCTTTCGGTAACCGTTATGCGCGTCTTCGCGCTGCACTAGAGAAGCAGGATACTGCTGCTCTGAATATGTACAAGAAACAAGCGGAGCAGAAATTGGAAGATAGTTGGTTTAAGGATTATGATATGCCTACGGATCGGGAGACGGCTAAAGCACTTATCAAGTTCTTTAAGGAAAACTTACCCGATTCTGTTCATCCTCCACTCTATCAGACTATTGCGAAGGATTTCAAGGGCGATATAGATGCTTTTGTTGAGAAGATGTATGCAACCTCATTTCTTACAGATTATAATCGCTGGAATGAGTTCTTGAAGAAGCCGTCGCTCAAGAAATTGGACGCCGATTTGGGATATACGATAACAGAGAGCACGCAGAGTTGGATACACCGCGACATGGCACGCGCAATAAAGTTGAATGCGGAGTTCGGAAAAGGGATGCAAGAGTATACCGAAGGGCGGCTAGAAATGCTAAATGGAGCTCCCTCTTACCCAGATGCGAATATGACGATGCGCCTAACTTACGGCTCTGTAAAGGGGTACTCGCCGCGCGATGGGGTAGCATACAACTATTACACGACGCTAAAAGGGGTAATTGAAAAAGACAACCAAGCAAGCGACGAGTTTGCAGTGCCCGAACGTCTTAAAAGGTTGTATGAAATAGGGGCGTATGCTCCCTATGCGAACAAGAAAGGCGA
>CAUVMY010000289.1:0-2649 GCA_963552845.1 uncultured Bacteroidia bacterium | reverse complement strand
TGCAGAAATGGTAGCAAGCGGTGCACTAAAAGCGTAATCTATACGTATACCCCAACCCTGAAGCCCTATTCCCGCAGTCGGTGTGAAACTCAGAGCTTGACTGATGCGGGTAAGTGGAATTTGTTGCAACTGGTGTGCCCCAAGGCGAAGAAACACAAGATTGCGATAACTACCCCATAATCCTACCGCAGGCGAGAAAGAAACGTTGCCTAAATATAACGGAGTATACTCTCGTCCGTCAAAACGCTCGTTGAAACAAAGTGTTGCTCCCCAAGACAACGATTTACGAAAAGTTCTACTATAAGCAACTGCTAGCTCAAGACTCGGTATTGTCCCCTCAGCAGCACGCGTCCGCGTGGTGTTTAATTCTTTACCATTGCGTACGCGCGAAAGTTTTTTCGCCTCAATAAACCATAAAACCCATGTTGAAGTAACATCGCGCGCCACGGCAGCAAAGCGCCATGCGCCCAAACTATAGTTTGCGGCTAAATCTACCCCCAATCCTATCCCTGTTGCAAAACCACCTTCGTCGCGGTAAAGCACTTTTGCCGTACCCCCAACAGCGAAACCATCCCATGCAAAACCTGTGCGCCCGTATGAGAGAAAAAGAGCATAGTCTGCAATACCAAAACGGCGAATTCGCCCATAATCGTCATTCCCTGCCTCGTCGCGCCAATCAAGCGTATTTTGTATCCCATCTACGCCAAATCGGAGCAGGGCAACACTGGCACTACTTACCGAGTCCAGACGCATAGCTAGCCCTGCATACATAAGCGTCCCCATCCCCGTAAAAATAGAAGAGAACGAGCCGCCTGCAACAAAGCGTTTTTTGTGCAGAGCGAGCGAAGCAGGATTGGCACGTTCCTGTCCGAAAGTATAAGATATTGCTTGTGCACTACGCCCTAATGCCTCATATTGTGCACTGTAGCCTAACTGGAGGTAACTGTTAGTATACTTCGCAAATTGTGCAGCTGCGTTATTCCCAAAGAGCGCTACCATGAAAAAAACAAACGCAAGCCCTAATCTAACAACGCTAATATGCATCCGTTTCAATCTCATTTTGACGGCTTAATCGCTGCTTACAGGACTCTCTACTAGCCCCGAATGGTAATATAACTGAAAGCATAACCAAGCATCGGTCGCAGCATACAGAAGCTGTTTGGGCGTAAGTTCTTCTGCATCCCAATTCGATAGCCGCGCAGACTTAGAAACGCCAAGGTGGAGGAAGCATTCGCAAAGCTTCTTCAGACTCAACTCTTTATAGCCCGCAGCTTTGGCAAGTCTCTGTAAGTCTATAATATTTTTTGGTTCTAAAGGGTGAAACTGCCGAAGCCTATGTATGTCTTCATGGACTGCCAAACCTACCTTTATGATGGATGGATTTTCGAAAATCTCGCGCAATTTTGGCGGGAGTTTCAGCACTTTGGTTCGGAGAATCCATGCTTCGTTGGCGGTTGCAAACTGTACGATAGAAACAAATCTGTCGGGATGTCCCTTAGTAAAAGTAGGACGCGTCTCTGTGTCAAAACCTAAAACGGGCATTGTGGCGAGAGTTTCGTAGGCAACATCCAAAGCCTCGTATGAGGAGACAACATGGATTGTTCCCGAAAATCGCGCCCGTTCAAGAGGCGTTAGGAGAACATCGGGTTGCTGAGGCTCAGACATCCTCGACCTCTAGATATTGTTCAGCTCTTAGCATTTGAAGCCAGCGCAGAGCAAGGAGGAGTTTCGTGCCCCATTCGGTCAAGAAGTAGTACTGACAACGAGCAAGCGCTAACACCATTCGTTCTGGTTCGCCGTCACGATAGTGTATAAGAAGTTCATAGAGCTCTTGATAGAGATCGGCTAATATCTCCGAAAGATGAGGTTCGCCTTGGTACAAACGTCCTTCTTCCTCTGAGAGTTGAAAAGCAATTACACCATCGTCTCCGAGCATAGCTTCCGAGTAAGTTAACACGCGCTGATAATCTATTTCGGAGAGAGAACTCCCCAGCGTTTCAAACCCTTGAAAATGCTGCAAATTCGGAATCCGAGAGGCTTTATAAAAAAGCAAGCCCAAGAATTCGTAAAGCCAGTTGGGAAGCGTAACCTCCTCAACTTCGCTACCCGCCTCTTGTTCGCGCTCAGCTGGAGGGTCTAGTTTTGCACAGTACTGTCGTGCAAGAACAACGAATTCAATAGCCCAATTGCTGAATGCAATATCGTGTAATACTTGCTCCTTCTTCATGCTGCGCAAAAGTACCGAATTCTGTCCGAAGTCACTTTTTCATATTGTTGTACGATACTTACATCATCGTTTGTTAAATGGGAAGTCCCTCTGACCGCCCTATTGTCTTACCTATATACCTCACAAATATTAACATTGAGACACTTGGAACACCTTGTTGGCATTATTCGTATAATCGCAAAGAGTGGAAAGGATGGTGTTGTGATTAAGTACATTTTCATAGCGTTACTAATTCTTTTGGGAGCGTCGGTAGTATCAACGTTCGTGGCACTCTTACGCGCTGCATTTTCACTCTACCAGTCGCGCATCTATGCGCGTTTCGAGAGAGAGCTTAACCGACGTTCGCATGAATTGATCAACGAGCGAGAAAAGCTCTCTAATCTTCTTCACCGCGTTCTTCCGCGCGAAACCGCCAGTGAGCT
>CAUVMY010000288.1:0-2663 GCA_963552845.1 uncultured Bacteroidia bacterium | reverse complement strand
CGCAACGAACCGATCTTGATGTTGTCTTTATTAGGCTGCTCGATAAAACCGTCGGTCATCAAGTAGAAGGTCGTTTTCTCGCCTAACTTAATCTTGAGCATATCGTCTTTAAGCTTAAATGGAGTATCGAGCGAAATGGTATGCATTTTCCCAGAGTAACGTTTGAGCGATACGCCGTCTTCCGAATAAAACAGCGACTGACTAGCGCCTGCAAAGTATGCCATCGCTGCGGCATGATCCAAGAGCAGTACTCCCATTTTGACATTGGACTGCATCTTAAAACTATCCGTAGCATCCTTCCACAAATCGTAGAACTGGGAGGCAAACGTTTGTATAATGTCAGTAGGTTTCGTTATTCCGTCTTCGCGTACAATCTGATTTAACTTCATATATGCGATGAATGAAAGCGCAGCGCCTGCAACTTTGTGTCCAGAGCAATCGGCGAGTACGAAAATAGACTGCGTGGGGAGATCGGCAAACCAGAGCAAATCGCCACTTACAATGTTGTTGGGACGGTAAATGATGCAGTGGTTAGGAAAGCGCAATGCCATATTGTCTTGGTGCGGGCGAAGGGAGAGCTGAATAGTATTTGCATATTCAATACTATTCATGATGAGGCTATTCTTGTAAAGGAGAGAACGGCGGGCAGTCTCTTGCTGCTCATTTTTGTACTGATTCTCAGTTCGGAGGTTCTCAGTGTGTGCAAAGTTCAGAATTAGCTCCGAATTCTTTACAGCATTCTGAGCTCTTTGGCGCTGAAGAATGCGAGCGCGATCTCTGAGACGCTGGTAGCTACGAAAGGAAACTAGAAGGAATATGATACCGAACGATATGGTGATGCCTAAGAAAAGGAGCGTATATCGACTACGATTCTGGGAAAATAAGGTGTGTAGAGATAACTTCTTCTGTTCAAGAATGGTACTTTTCTTGATCATTTTTTGGTCATAAAGTTTGAAACTCGTAAGCGATATAACGAGATTCAAGCTGTCGCACAATTGCATGGCGCGCTGCTTATAGTGGTAAGCTTGCTGGTAGTCTTTTTCATCAATTAGGATTTTAGACAACCAGAGTCCGAAACGAGCCTCTAACCACCGATTTCTTATTTCGTGAGCTACGGCGAGAGCCTCCAGTAGCGCTTCTTTGGCGTGTTGCCAATCGCCCATCTGTGCAAAGATTTCAGCGCGTGTTATGTCGCAGTTGCGTACCGAACCATTTACATAAATAGGAGGCACAAAGAGCATGGCCGAATCGAGATGTTTTGCCGCAAGTGCTTGTAAACCAGCACTACGAAGCGCTTTTGAATAGTGAAGGTGAAGCATAGAGAAACGATCGCGCGCATTGATATCATGGGCACTCGCTAAAGCGTTCTGAAAATAGTCTATAGCTAGCCTAAATTGTCCCTGTGCTTGATAATAAAGTGCATAGGCTTCCGACAAGAGCATATTGCGGTAAGCAGTATTTGTGTGTACCTCGAGTTTCTGTGCCCATTTTAAGTCTTCGAGAGCACGAGCAAAATCGCCGATCTTGATATCGAGTATCACCATCTCATAGCGCAACTGGAAGAGTCTTTCAACATCGTTCCTTTCGTCGCTAAGAGTATATGCTTTTTCAAGGAAAGCAAAAGAATAATCGTAGTACTCAATTCCTTCCAGCAAAAGGGCAATATTTGTATAGATGTCTATCAGTTTTATAGTGTCAACATCGTCCAATGAAACGCGACGATATTCCTCCCCCCAATCTGTACACATTGCAGAGGTGCGAGCAGTCTCGTGGGAAGTTATAAGTGTATTGTGAGAAAGAGTATCGGGTGCTACAACATTACGCCTGTCGGGAGCTGGGTACATAGCGTTTGCTCCGAGGTGCACTATCAGAAGGAATAATAGGGTAGTAGCTAGTGCCAGCGGGGTATGCGTACGAATGTTCATCCTGCGTTTTAGAAATGAATACCTATTACGCAGATATCATCTGCTTGATCTGCAGTCCCTTTATGCAGATACAACTGCTCGGTGAGAAAATAAAGCTGTTCATCGGCAGGATATTCACTTAAATTGTGCAATGTATCTTGGAACTTCTGATTTCCGAATTTTCGGTATTCCTCATTCAGTTGATCTATAAAGCCATCAGAGGTAAGATATACCCACATGCCGGGGGTAAGTGAGAGTGTTACGTCCTCGTAGGGTCTATTGGTAAGTGTACTGCCTGCACTCATGATACTGCCCCGATAGCGAGTTATCCCCTCGCTCGTTCCCACGTAGACTGAACTCGATGCCGAAGAGAACACCAATTCGCGCTTTGCAGGATGATAACGGATTACCGAAAGATCCATGCTATAGTGTCCAGGATAGGTAGTAGACTGATAACCGAGGTTCTCGTGTATTTGCTCGTGGAGAGTTGTTAGCACATTCGCGGGATCGTGAATATGCCACTCCTTTACAATCTTATTAAGTAAGACGTGTCCAATGAGACTCATCAAAGCGCCAGGGACACCATGCCCTGCACAATCTACAAGGGCGAGTAGCTCGTACTCGCCAGCATTCGCATACCAATAGAAATCGCCCGAAATAGTATCGCGCGGCAGATAAAGCAAAAATGATTCTCCAAAGGCTTTCTCTATCACTTGCATGCTGGGGAGTAAAACCTGTTGTATATTTTTTACAAATAGG
>CAUVMY010000287.1:0-2670 GCA_963552845.1 uncultured Bacteroidia bacterium | reverse complement strand
AGGCTGTCTCTTGGCTAATAATTTCATGTTTTTGTGGTGTAAAAGAGGCAAGTACATTGCCACTTTTGTCTTCGATGCGGGTAACTAGGTAGGGTTCTATGTGTACTCCCCCTGAAGCAAAAACTCCGTAAGAGGCAACTAATTCGTAAACGGAAATGATAGATGTACCGAGGAAGATGGAGGGTACTTCGTCTATATGGCTTCGTATTCCCATACGGCGGAGAAGTTCTGCCATGGCTTCGGGCGAGAATTGTTTGATAAGCCATGCTGAAATATTGTTTACCGAGTTGGCTAACCCCCATTTCAAGGTTACCATTTCTCCATCATACTTTGTTGAGCCTGAATTTTTCGGTGTCCAAATTGTATCGGCTACCTCAAAGACCTGTGGCACATTGGGCACTTTCATACAAGGGGAATAGCCCTCCTGCATGGCAAGGGTGTACAGGAAGGGTTTGATGGTAGAACCAATCTGTCTGCGTGCAGTATACACTTGGTCGTACTTGTAGAATTTGAAATTTGTACCACCTACATACGCACGTACACGCCCTGTGGCTGGTTCTTGTGCCATGAACCCGACTCGTAGTTGACGTTTCACATATAGTATTGAATCGCGAGGAGTCATGACAGTATCGAATTCTCCATTTTTCCAACTGAAGAGCGTCATATCTACGGGAGTGTTGAAATTCTCTTCTATTTGTGCCTCTGTGGCACCCGCCCGTTTCAAGTTCCGATAGCGTTCACTCTGATGCATCCCCGAACGTAGCACTGTTTCGCGCACGCTGTTTCTCACATCGTATGAGAATAGATTTTTCTTCTTCTCAGCGTCAAAGGCGGGTTGAAGAGTTGTGCTTAAGTGCTGTTCTACGGCTTGTTCGGCATATCGTTGTAGATTGGCGTTGATTGTTGTGTAAATACGCAATCCATCGCGATAAAGATTGTAGGTAGTTCCGTCTGGCTTTTGGTTCTTTTGGCACCAACCGTACAGAGGGTTGTTTATCCACTCAAGCGAATCGTGCTGATATTGTTCCTGTAAGTAATACATCTGCGGTTGGGGATAGGGAGCAGTCATAATCTGTCGGAGGTGCTCGCGAAAGTAGGTTGCCAAGCCTGAATTGTGATCCTGTACTTGAAAATGGAGCGTAATAGGTAGCTGTGAAAGCGAATCGTAGTCGTGCTTTGATAGCTTGTTGTAGCGTACCATTTGTTGTAACACGGTGTTGCGACGCTCTTTGGCGCGTTCTGGATTTCGCACAGGACTGTACCACGACGGACCTTTTACAAGTCCAACCAATACGGCAGCCTCTTCCAATTTCAACGAATCGGGGAGTGTGTTAAAGAATGTGCGAGCCGCCATCTTGATGCCATAGGCGTTAGAACCAAAAGGAACAGTATTGAGGTACATGGTAAGGATCTCGTCCTTTGTATAGTTGCGCTCGAGTTTTATGGCTGTAATCCACTCCTTAAATTTGGCAATTCCGAGCCTTAGCTTGTTAGCAATTTTTGATTGAGAGTAGGTCGAATCGCGTGGGAAAAGGTTTTTTGCTAACTGCTGTGTTAGTGTACTACCTCCGCCCGATTCACCTTTTCCTAACATTACCGTTTTGAAGAGCACACGTCCGAGCCCACGCGCATCAATACCCGAGTGTTCGTAAAAACGAATATCCTCTGTGCAAACCAACGCATCTACAAGCCCTTGTGGAAGTTCGTTACGTTCTACAAACGAGCGGTTTTGTACATAGAAGGATCCCAAAACAGTGTGGTCATCTGCCAACACCTCGCTGGCGAGGTTACTATTGGGGTTTTCTAGTTCCTCGAAGGTGGGCATTACGCCAAATGAGCCTTGTGCTATGAGAATGAAAAGGACGATGGCAAATACCATCAGTCCTAATAAAATACCCCAAAAGATGCGCCCAAAAATTGGGGAATAATGTTTTTCCTCGCCTAATACCATTGCCAAACCTCCCTACGTACAAATTTGCACAAAAATACGCCTTATTCGTAACTCGCACTATCTGTGTAGCTTCCTCACGGGAGATACGTTATAAGAGCCTGCTAAAAACAGCTCGTAAAAAATACAATAGAGTGCCCGAGTTCGGTCTATTTTTTACGAAACTTGTTTTACCCTGACAGAGGGCGTATAAGTCTGGCTAGATTGTGCTGCACTTTCAGTGCGAAAAGTAACGTATCGTGGGGTTACGACGCGACGCGAAAAACCTTGCAATTGCAGGCTACCGCAATGCGATCATAAGAATGGGGTGTGCCGTCTGTAACCTAAACTCACAGACAGAAGCTATAAAGACGGCTTATGAGGTCTGTAGTAAGACCAAGGAAGTCGTTGACAAAGATGTCATGAAAAGATAGCAGTAGCAGTGTAGTGCTTGTTTCTAAACAGTTTCACCTTTGGAGATTGTATGGCAAACATCCTTTTTTGCGTTTTATGTTGAAAGGGTGCACCACTCTAGATAGCCGATTGTTTATTAAGGATACGTCATGCCAATGTGTATTGCGGTTTTAGTATATATTTTTGTGGTTAACTTTTTAGGAAGATGAAACACATTCCAGAAGCATATAAAGCTCGTGAGGAGTCCATTGCCGCTCAGTCGTTCTATCATACTATGCATGCGCAAAACTGGCAAGAGCTACAGGAACAGATTGCGGGTGTTTCTCCTA
>CAUVMY010000286.1:0-2679 GCA_963552845.1 uncultured Bacteroidia bacterium | reverse complement strand
TAGTGTACAACTACTTTCACATTGCCGCCTTCTAAGGCATAAGTGGGAAGAGTTGCTGCTTTGAGCATGGGCGATACTTTCCACTCCTTTTGCAAAGGAACGACGGAAGTCAACGACTTACTACTGCTACGCAAACTCCGTACAGATTTTGTAGAAGCATTGATGAGCGCATAATAGGCATTTCCGCCTACATAGCTCCCCACGCGAATACCTGCAGCTGCAAGCGCTGTAATTTCTTTCTGCGACGGAAGCGACTCAAATTGCACGAGCGTGTTATAGAATCCGTTAGTGGGTTTCCCTAATGACAGATCCCCACCTCGGAGTCGCATATTCTGCTCTGGCACAAAGTGCACACCGCCGAGAGTTACTTCTTGCTGCCCCCAAAGCCAAAAGGGGAGAAACAAAAATAAAAGACAAAAATGAGTTCTTAGGAATTTTTTCATGAGAAAAATATTGAAATCCAACAGACCAAGGTAGCAAAATGTAAGCAAGTGGTTCGTTTGAACAGAATATCGCCATGCAGGTGACCTCAGGTGACGCATTATAATTCTCGTAGTGGATGGCGAGAATTTGCTTTGTGCTGTAGCCTCACGATGTGCCGTTTTTCGCACTGAAAGGGCGGTATAATCTAGCCCAAAACGCTTCGCTCAAATTACGAATTACAAATTACGAATTACGAATGGCGGGATTCTGTTTTTCGCCCTGAAAGGGTAACACATTGAACCCAATGGTTTAACTATGTGCTGACAATACCTACCCGTGCCCATTTTGTTTTTTTACGCAAGAGTAGGGAGGGTGTAGCAAAGTAGTTTTGATACACCCTCCCGAATTGTGGATGAATAGAAATTCTTTTACCTTTGCAGCGTAATTTCATGTGCAGAATACGCGGAAGTAGCTCAGTCGGTAGAGCATCAGCTTCCCAAGCTGAGGGTCGCGGGTTCGAGTCCCGTTTTCCGCTCATTTCATGAAAGTAGCCGTACCCAACCATGATGAGGTGCGGCTTTTTTATTTGCAAGAAATAATTATCTTTGTTAGGGGGATATACGATTGTTGTAGCTATGGGGCATTCGCAGGAGGAGATACGTGCAGCGGTAGAACGGGCGTTGCAGGCGTTGGTACACAACGAGCCGCCCGCCGATTTGTACGCGCCGATATGGTATACGCTAGAGAGCGGAGGCAAGCGTATACGCCCTGTGTTATGCCTTGCCGTCTACGACTGGCTTAGCGTGCAGTCCGTAGATCTTGCTCTCGCAATGCCTGTTGCCCTTGCCATTGAGATATTTCACAACTTCACCCTGCTGCACGACGACGTTATGGACGTCTCGGCATTGCGCCGTGGGCGTATGACGGTCTGGAAAAAGTGGAATGCTAACACTGCCATCCTTTCGGGCGATGCGATGAGCATACTTGCCTACATGCAGTTAACACACGGACCTCAAGAAAAGTTGCCTGCGCTACTGGAGCGTTTCAATGATGGAGCGATGCGTGTTTGTAAAGGGCAGCAGTGGGACATGGAGTTCGAAACTGCGCAACATGTAACCGAGGAGCAGTACATAACCATGATCGTCGATAAAACGGCAGCACTCCTCGAAATGAGTGTTCGGCTCGGAGCTTGTTTAGGGAGAGCTAGTGCCGAATGCGAAGAGACGCTGACGCAGTTTGCTCGTGAGGTGGGCATTGCCTTTCAGCTCCAAGACGATTATCTCGACGTTTATGGTCAAACCGCGGAATTCGGGAAAGAGTGTGGCGATGATATTGTCACGAACAAGCATACCTACCTTTCCGTATTAGTACAAAAACGAGCATCAGAGACACAACAAGAACGCTACAATACCTACAAAAAGTTAGGAGCAGAACGACGAAGCGAGAAGATTGAAAAGGTAATGCAACTCTACGATGAGTTGCAAGTACGTACTGCCTGCGAAGAGGCGATCAATGCACATCTTGCTTCCGCCGAAGGACTCCTGCTAGAGTGCGAACAGAAGTTGGGGCGCATTTCGCCAGCACTCCGCGGTGTATTCGCGAGTCTGGGTGGTCGCCGATTTTAGTGCTTCTTGTTTGCCGACTCCGATAAGAACAGAAATAAACAATACTCATACATGTTGATCGTTGTTCCTTGTGATTTCACCCCCGTCGTAGACATTGCATTTCAGTATGTTACATGTCTCGAGAAATTCCATCCGGCGATTGAAGTCCACTTACTTCATGTCGTGGAAAAAGCGCAGAACGCTTCTGAAGCCGAAACAGAGCTTGAGCGTGTGGCTGCGCGTTATTCGTCAAACTCAAAGCTAAAGGTTAAGCCAGTGCTATGCGAAGGCACCATCTCGAATGAAATTCCAGGTTATGCGGAAGAGGTGCATGCTGACCTAATCATAATGGGAATTCATGAAACTAAAGGTCTTGCAAAACTCTTCGCTTCAAAGGCTGTCCGCGTAGTGATTGACTCTAATATCCCATTCCTTGTGGTACAGAATCCGCCACAAGATGAAAATCCGTTCGACAGAATTCTTATGCCACTTGGAGCTCTTGGCGTAGAGAAAGGGAAGTTTGAATGGGCGGTGCGTAATGCAAAACTTTATGGCTCGCATGTTTTTGTCTTTACCGAGCCCTACAACGATACACAACTGATCTCGCGTCGCGATGGCAACATACTCACGATGTGCAAAGTCTTTGATGCCA
>CAUVMY010000285.1:0-2686 GCA_963552845.1 uncultured Bacteroidia bacterium | reverse complement strand
CAGGAGTCTTGCTCATTGTAATGGGAGCGCTAAAACTCGGCACGCTTATCAAGTTTATCCCTTATCCCATTATAATAGGTTTTACATCAGGCATCGCCATCACCATTTTCTCAACACAAATCAACGACCTTTTCGGACTCGGTCTTACGCAACTTCCAGGCGACTTCCTCGGGAAGTGGGGACGCTATCTGGGAGCTTTTACTCATATATCATTATTGCCTTTCCTTTTTGGCATGGCAAGTATCCTTATTATAGCCTTTACGCCGCGCCTCTCTAAAAAGATTCCAGGCTCGTTGGTTGCTATTGTTTTCCTCTCGCTTCTTGCTTTCCTCCTCAAGCACTTTGCCCATGTAGAAGGATTAGAATGCATTGGAGATAGATATACAATACAAACTACACTCCCGCGCCCCGTTCTTCCTACTCTGAGTATTGAAACAATACGCGAGCTCTTTCCTTCGGCATTTACAATAGCCTTGCTGGGTGCGATAGAATCGCTCCTTTCTGCCAGTGTTGCCGACGGCGTTACAGGCGATCGTCACCGCTCCAACACCGAACTCATTGCGCAAGGTGCTGCTAACCTTGTAGTTCCTATTTTCGGGGGTATACCCGTAACGGGCGCAATTGCTCGCACTATGACCAACATAAACAACGGTGGTAAAACACCCATTGCAGGTCTTATACATGCCGTCATACTGTTGCTACTTCTGCTTTTTTTAGGTCCACTCATGGACTACATTCCGATGGCAGTACTCGCGGGAGTCTTAGTTATCGTCTCTTATAATATGAGCGGTTGGCGCTCGATTGTCGGTATTTTGCGCGGTCCCCGCGCTGACATCGCTGTGATGGTTGTAACCTTTGCTCTTACTGTACTTCTAGATCTCACAGTTGCCATTGAGATAGGCTTACTCCTAGCCATGTTAATGTTTATGCGCCGCATGATTGAATCGGTACATATCAAGGTCTCGGAAGATACGCTTCACCTTGATCTGGAAGAACAAAAACACCACACCTTACAACACGAGTGTATTGACATCCCTAAGGGCGTAGAAGTATACGAGATTGAGGGACCTTTCTTTTTCGGCATCGCCAATCAGTTTGAAGAGGTCGTAACAACCGTTGGTCGTACTTCGCGTGTGCGAATTGTACGCATGCGCTTTGTATCATTCATGGACTCAACAGGGCTACACAACCTTACAAACCTTGTGCGCATCTGCAAGATGGATCGCGTGCACCTTATTTTAAGTGGTGTAAATAAAACCGTGTTACACACGCTCCTCGTATCAGGATTATTGCAGGAACTCGGACAAGAAAATGTACTCCCAAACATTCATCTTGCTCTCCAACGGGCGAAAGAAGTTCTTGACAAGGAAGAAAAGTAGAACTTCCACAGAACCGTACAAAAATTCCGTTATAGCGGTACTTACCGAAGCGAGTCGGGATAGAGATTTTCCGTATTATTGCACTTAGAAAGAAAACTGCATAAGCCTTATGAACGAACGCGACCCAAAGGAGATCTGGAGTGCCTGCCTTCAAATTTTGAAGGATTTGGTAACTCCCCAGATCTACTCCTCCTATTTTGAACCACTCGAGATAGTGGAGTATAATGGTAAAGATCTCCTCTTTCTTGTGCCCAGCGAGCACTATCGTCAATACATCGAAGACAAGCTTATTGCACATCTGCGTCGTGCATTACACAAAGTATTGGGAAAGAATGTTAGTATTTATTATCGTATCAAAATGGGGAATTCGCGGATAAATTCCGCTTCGCCTCGCTACCCAGCAGCCCCCCAGTACCCGCGACGCAATCAGAATGTTGTGGTGTTTCCAACACATGAGACACAACAGCAACACACTGTAGTAGCTCGCAACATTACCCTAGACCCACAACTTCAAACTGAGTTTTGTTTCGAATATCTCATCAAAGGCGAAGGGAATATGGCGGCTTACAAAGCGTGCAAGAACATTATTGCCGAATATACCTCGCCGCGAACCAAACTGCCCATATATTTTTTCGGGAATACAGGTGTCGGTAAAACGCACCTCATACAGAGCCTAGGACTAGAATTCCGCAAACTCTTCCCAAACAAAGTGGTACAGTACATTACAGCCAATCAGTTTACGCAACAGTTTACCGAAGTATGCGCCCGAAAAAAGAAGGGAGAAAAAGAAGCTATCAACGATTTCGAGATTCTATACGAATCTATCAATATGCTAATTATTGATGATATACAGGAACTTGCAGGGCGTTATGCTACACAAGATTTCCTCCTGAATATCCTCGAACGTATGCAGCAAAACTCAGGACAGCTCGTTCTGGCAAGCACACAACCTCCAGCCTATCTTACAGGATTTCGCGAATCGCTCCTTTCACGACTCAAAAGCGGTCCTGCCATTCAAATTGTACACCTCGACAAAGCTAAACGTGCAGAAATTCTACGCGAGCGTGCGCAACGCGACGGTATTGAAGATTTCCCAGAAGACGTGATCGAATACATTGCACAATACATCAAATCGAATGTACGCGAACTGATTGGTGTATACCTTTCGCTCATTGCCAATGCCACTTTTGCGCAGAAAACCATCACATTGGCGCTAGCACAAGAAATTATGACCCAAATTGTGGGCGAAAGTGCACTTACCCAAATTACACTAGAACACATTATAATCGGGATTGCCAAAATCTATA
>CAUVMY010000284.1:0-2692 GCA_963552845.1 uncultured Bacteroidia bacterium | reverse complement strand
CTTCTGGATGCCTCACTACGCGGTCGAGTACACAAAAATGTAACCCTCACAGTAAACGCTATCAACCTTCTGAATCGGAAATACCTCGTTTCACGCCACCCAGCTGGGTTACGCGCTGGGCATCCTTTCGGCATCTACGGAGGGCTACAACTTACTTTTTAGACCTTGAACTTTGCGAAAATGTCTTTTCGATCAAACATATACTTTGTTGCACTTATACTCTCATTGGTTCTAGTAGCGAGCTCTCTTTTTGCACAAGAGGGTACTTATGTAACGGGCACTGTCTCCGATCCGCAGGGGGAGACGCTCATTGGTGCTTACGTATTGTTGGTAGAGAGTGGCGAACGTACGGTAACCGACCCCAATGGTAAGTACAAGATTAGGGGAGCATTAGGACAAACCCTAGAGTTCGCTTACATGGGTATGATTACAAAGCGCATAAAAATTCGTTCGCTACATACCAACGTTGTGCTCGAAGATGATAGCAAACAAGTAGACCAAGTGGTTATTACGGGCTACCAAAAGGTACGCAATCGGGTTTATACGGGGGCAGCCGTCTCGGCACGCATGAACGAGATTAAGATGGAGGGGATTGCCGACGTAACACGCATGTTGGAGGGGCGTCTGCCTGGTCTAAACGTACAGAGTATTTCGGGCACTTTCGGAGCTGCACCACGCATCAATATTCGCGGTGGCGCCTCAATCTTGGGCAACGTGCAACCACTTTGGGTTATAGATGGTGCCGTATACGAGGATTTGGTACATCTCAGCCTCGACGAACTCGCTTCGGGCGATGCAGTAACGCTGGTTAGCTCTGCTATTGCTGGGCTCAATCCTGCGGATATCGAAGATATTCAGGTACTCAAGGATGCTTCGGCTACATCAGTCTACGGGGCTCGGGCGCTCAATGGAGTTATCATAGTAACAACCAAATCAGGACGACGCGAGCAGCCTTTGCGAGTGACCTATTCTACTGAGAATACACTACGCCTCAAACCGCGTTACAGTGAGTTCGACCTACTGAATTCGCAAGAGACTATGGCGCTCTATCAAGAAATGGCAGACAAGGGGTACTTCTCGCTCCGAGAGGCACTCTACGGGCGACGCAGTGGTATCTATTACCAGATGTTTCGCGATCTGAGCACAATAAATCCCAAGACAGGTTCATTTTATCTTGCTAACACCGAAGAAGCTCGTACCGAGTACTTGAAAAAAGGCGAGTATGCAAATACCGATTGGCTCGACCTCCTCTTTACATACAACCCGACGACGAACCACGCGCTCATCTTTACGGGGGGAAGCAAAAATATAGCTACGTATGCCTCATTGGGCTACTACTACGATGCGGGTTGGACCATTGCAGACCGTGTTCGCAAGCTTTCGGCAAACTTAAAAAACACGTTCTACATTACCGAGAAACTTAAAGCCACCCTCTCGACACAAGGCAACTTCCGTTCGCAAATAGCGCCAGGTACACTGCCACAACGGCGCAACCATGCCATCGGCTCATTTGAGCGCGATTTTGACATCAACCCATTCTCGTATGCCTTAGGCACAAGCCGCACCTTGCGTCCGTATCGTGACGACGGCGAACGCGAATACTATCGTAACAACTGGGCATCGTTCAATATTTTTAACGAATACGAAAACAACCAGATGCGTATCGGGGTTCAGGATCTCAAGGTACAAGCTGAAGCCTCATACTCCATCTTACAGGAGCTAGAAGTGCGTACCCTACTTTCTGCCCGCCAAGCCACCACAAGTACTCTACATTCCGTTGGCGAAGGCTCCAATCTGGTACAAGCCTTCCGAGCAAATGAGACGCCTTGGGTGGCACAACAAAATATTTACCTCCTACACAACAAAGACAACCCCCTTGCACAACCGACAGTAGCGCTCACACACGGCGGAGTGCTTAATAAAACCGAGGTTAATCTGAAAAGTTACCTCGCACGCCTCGCACTAGATTACGACAAGCGCTTCGACGATCACGATCTTAAAGGGTTTGCTTTTGCCGAAGTACGGCAGACAGAACGCACCAACAATCCGTTTACAGGCTACGGGATTCAGTACAACAAGGGCAACCAAGTATATACACCGCCTGCTATTTTCGAGAAGCTCTTTCAGGAGAATACACCCTATTTTGCCCTGCGCCAGCGCGATGAAAGAGGTGTTACCTTTTCGTTGAATGGAACTTACGGATACAAAGGGCGCTATATTGCAAATGCCGTGTTAAACTACGAGGGTTCTAATACCTCGGGGCGCGGTGCACGAGCACTCTGGTTACCTACGTGGAACGTCGGCGTAAAGTGGAACATCGATCAAGAAGCCTTCATAAAGGACAAAAGAACCTTTTCGCGTCTCGCGCTCCGTGCAAGCTATGGACTTACTGCCAAGATGAACGAAGAGGCTATCAATGCGAACTCTATCTACACGGGCGGCATAGTCAATCGCAACCAATACGAATGGCGCGAAGACAAATTGTCGATACAACACCTAGAGAACCGAGACCTGACTTGGGAAAAAATGTATGAACTGAACATAGGACTAGAACTCGGACTCTTTAACAACCGTCTCAGTACAACACTGGATGTTTATCAGCGCAATTCGTTTGACCTCATAGACCTAGTACGTACATCGGGCATTGGGGGGCAGTACTACAAGTATGCTAATTTTGGAGATATGCGTACAC
>CAUVMY010000283.1:0-2693 GCA_963552845.1 uncultured Bacteroidia bacterium | reverse complement strand
CCTATCGGTAAGCTCGGAGATAACCTTAATGGCTTCGCGCGCCGTTTTAGCACGTTGTAGGGTGATATAGATAAGAGAACCGTAGTCTATAATAGCGGTAGAATCGCGGAGTTCTTCGCGTCCACCGTAAGTGGTTTCGCCAATCACGAGCTGATGCTCATTCATATTACCCACCACATTGTACGTCTCTGTAGCTTGCTCAATTTCTCCTAGGAACTTGTTCGAGTCCCACTCATAGACCTTAAGCATTGTTCCTTTGGGATACTTAGCAGCTGGCCAATGGTAGAGCTCACCATATAGGTAATGCGAATCGGCAGCATACGATACGATACAAGAACCATCCTTCGATGCGCCTTTCGTTACCAAAAAATTGGTACACGCCAAAACGGGCGAGGCTACCATGAGCACCGCGCATAAAGCAATTGCGAACTTATTTTTCATGCGTACTGGTATTTTTTGTTTACGACCGTGGCGAACAGAAACGCCACAACACAAATATAAGCTTTTATAGCTTATCTGTCAGTCAATCTTTCCTCGGATAATAAATGCGCGCTATACGGATAGAGGGTAAGAAAAAGCAGCATCCTATGGTACGATAGGCGCTGTGCAGTATTCTTTGCGTTTACATGCGGCACACATACTACCGCGCCATACGGCATCAAAGTGTTCTTGCGCTTGCAATACAAGTGCAGGTTCATCGGTAAATATTCCTGCTTCAAAATTGCGTTTACCTTCACTTTTCATTCCCATACCAGCGCCTGTAAGATTTGCACTACCTATGTAGGCAAATTTGCCGTCGAAGATCATTAGCTTAAAATGGACTCGTGGACATAGCATGGTTTCTAGTCCGTAGGCAAGGTTAGAGTATCGTCTAAAATCTTGCTGAAAAGCTTGTCTTTTTTTTTTTGCATATATCAGGCGTACACAGATGCCTCTCTGTACTAGTTGTGCGAGTAGAGCAAGAAATGGTTGTACAGTCCCCTGTAGTTTGATGTAGAGATCTTTCAGATCTGCAGTACCTATCCATAATATTGATTTTACCATCATAGCGCGAATAAGCACTTCATGGTAATGCGCCTCGTCGGCTATATAATTGCAAGCCATCTTCTGATTAAGAGGGGATTATTACTCTCACAATACAAAAATAGGAAACCAAACGCGCACCGAAGAGATATTTTTATTTTGAGTTTCGTGGATAAAAAAAGCGCCTCAGGAGTGTATCCCGAGACGCATAACAATCGAAGTAATCGTCTCTTAACTAATTATTCGCACGACGCGCTGCATAGTTTATCTTCAAAGCAGCCGCTTTTCTTAGCTCCTGCTTCACATCCGATACAATACCCATACGGGTATTTTGATCCACTTTCAACGAAGTTGTGAGCATATTCCTATCCGCTTCACTCAAAGCATCACGCTCCGAAGAGATAAAGTCTCGTATATCAACCAGCTCTTTGAAGGAATCGTTCAACTGGATACGCGAATCTGTACCATAGAGTTTCTGATACTGTAGCGTAGGGGTTCCTATATAGATGTAAGAAACGAGCGACTTTTTTTCTAGTTTAGCAACCTCTGTAGCTTCGGGAAGCGTAAGAGATACGCGCATTTCCGTTTCACGCATAGAGGTACTTACCATGAAAAAGAACAGCAGCATGAAGACAATATCTGGCAACGAAGCTGTAGAGATAGCTGGTAGCCCGCCTTTACCTTTCTTGAGAATTTTGCCATAATTAGACTCCTCCTACTTTTTTCCTTCTACAGGTTCTGCTTCCGAGATACGTTGTGGTATGGCTGTTTGTATTGCCTTTTGTTGTTCCTCTGTAAGCTTATCGTAGATGTTGCCGAAACGTTGGCGTGACAAATCGTCGCGTACCTCGTTGTAAGCTGCAATTAACTCATTCTGTACTTTCAGGTATGCAGAATAGGTTGTTGAACGGTCATTCTGTAATGAGATGACCCCTGCAGTAACCATCATATCTCCCAATAGTGGGATATTTTTTTTCACCTTCTCTGGCAAATTGGGGTCGTTGTTAGGATTAAGTAAGAACTCCTTAGCCTTATCCCTCAACTCACTCACATCCATTGGTCGTCCACCTACTAACAATTTGTCGCTGCGGTTGATACGGACTAGCAGTACATTACGTACTTGGTAGTCCTGTGTTACCTCCTTTTGATCTTTTGTTGGCATAGGTGGGAGCATGCGTGGCAAACCCGTATCCACATTCATCGTCGTGGTAACCAAGAAGAAGATTAGCAACAGAAAAGCAATGTCAGCCATAGAACTGGCATTGATTTCCTCCATTTTTTTCTTTGGCATTCTCTCTTACCTCCTTGTTTGTTTCAAGAAGACCTCCTCCGCAAGCGGGAGGAGGTCGCCACTAACGATTGCTTATCATATTGCGTACCCCCGTGACAATCAATAATAGTATTGATGCACCAATGAAAATGTACGCGGTGAAGATCCCCGTATCGGTAAATTTAAGCACCTCGGGATTCGAGAAATCGGGATTGGTAGCCGAGGTGGCCGTTGAGATTGGCGTGCCATCTGACATAGCATACGATATCATGACGACCACTGCCAAAATAACCAAGGATACCAAGGCCTTAACTGCCTTTCGCGGATTCTGGACGATAAAAAGTATTGGGAAAACGATTGCACTTGCCGCGGCGACAATCAGAAGACAATACGTCCAGTC
>CAUVMY010000282.1:0-2708 GCA_963552845.1 uncultured Bacteroidia bacterium | reverse complement strand
TTTCAAGGAGCGATTCGGCAACGTGCCCTACCTTAATAGCTCGCTATTTGAAGAGACGGAACTCGAGCATGAGGTAAAAATTAGCGGACTAGAGTCGCAGCAGACACTACCGCTTTATAAACAAAGCGTCTTGAAAAAAGAATATGCCGATCGCCCCGAGGTTTTACCCATCTTTGACTACCTTTTTGCCTTCCTTGATGCCTACGACTTCGGTAGTTTGCAAGAGGAAGAAGCAATACAGAGCAAAACTCTCATCAATGCCAGTGTGTTGGGACTCATTTTTGAGAAAATCAACGGGCACAAAGACGGTGCGGTCTTTACCCCAAGCTACATTACTGCCTATATTTGCCGCGAGACGATAGAGCGCGCCATCATAGACAAGTTCACTACCCAGTACGGTTGGCAGTGTACCGATATTCCTCAGCTTTACAATCAACTCGACGGAATTGATAAACAAGAAGCAAACAGACTTTTCAACACCATTACTATTTGTGATCCTGCGGTAGGCTCTGGGCATTTTCTCGTCTCGGCTCTAAATGAGCTAATCTGCCTAAAGCACCGCTTAGGGATTTTGCAAGATGCATCCGGGCAGAAGTCTACGATGCACAGACTATGAGTTTGAGATTGTTAATGATGAGTTGGTAGTAACTGCCGAAGGAGACCGTTTTAGATACAACCCCAGAAACTCTGAAAGCCAACGCGTCCAAGAAACATTGTTCAGCGAAAAGCGCCACCTCATAGAGCACTGCCTATTTGGCGTAGACATCAACCCTACCTCTGTGCAAATCTGCCGACTACGCCTCTGGATAGAGTTACTCAAGCATGCCTACTACACCCGAGAAAGTGCCTACCAAGCACTAGAAGCGTTGCCCAACATAGATCTCAACATCAAGTGTGGCAATGCCGTAGTGTATTCATTACCGTTGCAAGGGAAGTGGGTAGCCCACAATAGTCAACAAATCAGAGCACTCACTTCCGAATATTATGAAACAAGCGACAAGAGTCGTAAACGGGCAATTGCTCTTGCCATAGAGGAGTACAATAATACACTCAAAAACGAGCTCTGGGAAGAAGAGAAAAAAGCTGCGCAAGCGCATGCAGAAGAATGCGAAAAAGAGATTGCTACTCTTTCGCAACGCTATAAGACCTCTAAAAATAACGAATGGTGTGCAGACGAGCCTCAAAAAATAAGTGTGCTACTCAGCGAGGCGAAAGCGAAGTATAAACAAGCCCTACAGACCTTAAAAGAGGTAGAGAAGAATCGTGCTACCACTCGCACCTTCGAGTGGCGGCTTGAGTTTCCCGAGGTGTGGGGAGCTAATGGCGAGTTCGTGGGGTTTGATATTGTGCTAGGAAATCCGCCGTATATCAGTGCCCCCGAGCAAGTAGCAATACCCGCGCTGGCTTGGCAACGACAAGCGATAATTGAGGGTAAAAACTATCAAACCCTTTATCAAAAATGGGATTTGTATATCGTTTTCTTTGAACTCGGGCTACAACTCCTGCGAAAAGGTGGTTACTGTACCATGATTATCCCTTACCCGTTTGCCAATCAAAACTACGCCTTACGTTTACGCGAATATCTTTTGCAGGAGCACAATCTTTTTTTAATGGCAGATCTCTCACGCACAAAGGTATTTACAAGTGTTACCGTATCAAATTGTATCCCTTTTGTGTGCAAAGAAGCTCCCAAGAACGAGGTCGCTATCGCACATTTGTATAATGAAAATACGATACACGTCTCGTATCACAAGAGTTACGACGCACTCTGCGAAAATAAAATTTGGAATTTAACACAACCAGAAATTCAAATAAAAACATCGGGAAGAGCGATTCTAGGCGACATCTGTTACATATCTGTCGGAATGGTTCTTAACTCAAATGAAAAGACAGCAAAGGGACAATTTACTAAAGAGGAGCTCATAAGTAATACAAAGGATGCACTTCATCCACGGGAGTATATAGATGCAAAGGATCTGGAGCCGTATCGAATAACCCGCATTCGATATTTAGAGTATAACACTCCGCGCTCGCCTAAGCTATTACGCCGCCCAACCTTTTCAGAGCTATATTTGTGTAATAAGCTTATGTTCAATCGTTTGGGAAGGATGCAGGTTTATTTGGATATTGAGCACCACTTTTTACATAGCGACACCATATACTCTGCCGTTCTGTGGCACGATTTACGCACAGTAAGTAATGCAAGCATACAGAATGTTGTAAAACGTTTTTCGCATCATTCACGTGCCGAGATGGAGCTACTCTCGCAAAAAGTGGATTTGCGTTTCCTGTTGGGAGTTCTCAACTCTTCTCATGTCGCCGAGCTGCTACAGCGTCAACGCGGTGGCTCGCTGAATATCTATCCCGAACATTTGCGCCATCTCCCTATTCCACTTGTCTCAAAAGAGCAGCAAGCTCCCATAATAGCGCTTGTAGAGCAAATTATAGAATGCAAGAAGAACGCACCACAAGAGGATATAAGCGCCTTACAAAAAAAGATAGATGCGCTTGTGTACAGCCTCTACAATTTAAGCGATTCGGATACTGCAATTATTGAAAACTCCGCGACGTAACTCGGTAAACTTTTGGGCTTGATACTCGCGCTAGCAATTACCTACGTTGAATTACCCACTCCTTTATATTCCGCTTCTCCTCATCAAAGCTTGCCCCCACGAGGATAATCTCCTTACCTGACGAAGCGTATTTTG
>CAUVMY010000281.1:0-2721 GCA_963552845.1 uncultured Bacteroidia bacterium | reverse complement strand
CACGCTACTACAGAAATGGGAGTTGGTAAAAGGAGTAATGCAAGTAGTAGATCTCGACACCCTGCTTGCCATGCACAACGCTGCATGCGCTGAGGAAATCATGCGAAGTGTAGGGGGAAGTGCTTGCAATGCTATTCGCGGTATTGCACATCTAGGTTTACAAACTGGCTTCATAGGTAAAATAGGACACGACGAGACTGGAGCGCGTGTTCTAGCTGCGCTGCAAGCAGCGAAAGTATTCCCCTTGTTGCGTTACAGCAGAGCTCGTACTGGCGAAGTGCTCGCCCTCGTCTCAAAAGACACAGAGAGAACCATGGCAACATTTTTAGGCGCCTCAGGAACACTCAATGCAGAAGACCTCTCAGAAGATGAATTTGTAGGCTACGATCATCTTCACCTAGAAGGATACACTGTACCAAACCACGATCTCTTCCTTCGTGCTTTATCATTGGCAAGGAGCTGTCATCAATCTGTCTCTCTCGATCTTTCGAGCTATGATATTGTTGATATGAATCGGGAACTACTCGGAAGAATGATCCCCGAATACATAGATATCCTTTTCGCTAATGAAGACGAACTACGAGCCTTTACAGGGCGTGACGTTGACGGGGGGATGGAAGAACTTTCTCAATTTTGCGATGTAGTCGTAGTTAAGTTAGGAGTAAAAGGTGCAGTAGCGCGTAAAGGCGAACTAGAATCTTGTAGTCCAAGTCTCCCCGTATGTTGTGTAGACAGTACTGGGAGCGGAGATATGTTTGCTGCTGGCTTTCTCTATGGCTATCTACAGGATTGGACTTTAGATGAAAGTCTAGCCTATGCTAACAAAATGGCTGCTGAGGTTATACAGGTTTATGGAACGGGTCTCAGTTAACCTCCTTACCTGACTCCCTTTTCTAAAATAAAAAACGTGCGAACTTCTTAGGGCGCTTCTCCTTCCTACGAACTGATATATTTTTTGTTCGTTGCATTGATGGGGGGAAGGGTTATTTTATTTACCCCTTGATAGTAGTGCTACAGCGTCTTCGAGCGAGGAGGCGAAGTTTACAATGCGTCCTCTATTACTCTCATTGATGAAGGCGACGAGACTGTGACTGGTGTATTTCGTCCAATCACCGACGATGGCGAGGCGAACACGATAGTTGGAGAATTTTTGAAGAATGTCGCCCGCAAGCTTAGATTGTAGATCGAAGAAGCGAGGAGCAATCATCTGCTCGTGGATTATTATTCCGTCGTGATACGATCCAAAGAGTTCGCCCAGTAAGTCTAGGGCAGCTTGTACGCCATCTATGAATTGTTCCTCTGAACGGATTTCCAAAAATATTTGTCCGTCTGTTTGATGGGAAATGATGCTTTTTTCTTTCATATTAGAGAGAGAGCTGAAGAGAATGTGGTACGGGTATCTACTTATCCTGTGTCAATGCTGTTATACAATAGTATTCTGTGGGTGTTACCTACCTAAATGAATAATGTGCTAGTTCATTAGCAGGTTTGTCAGTGTCTACAAATTGTAGTAAGGAGATCTGTTCGGCATCCAGTGCGGCGTAGGTATTTTGTGTAATCCAATCCCCCAAAATTACCAATGCACCCTGAGGGGCTAAAGGGTGTATAGTGGCAATGTGCAAATGCCCCATGATGTAAAAGGGAATTTGTGTTTGATGGTAGTGCTGAATGGCAAATTGGGTAACAGGTTCGTTGTCGCTTCGAAAATCGTGTTGTAGCTCCTTTGCATAGCGGTTGTGATGCGACCACGCATTCCCAAAACGTAAAGCCGCATTGGGGTGCACAAGCTTGGCAAACAGCATCTGAAGGAACGAAGAATGGAACGCAGCGCGCATGGTACGGAAAAGTACGGACGATTTCCCTAGTCCGTCGCCATGACACAGAAAAAAGGAATGTTGGTAGAAATGAGCAACCATTGCTTGCCGATGAACTTGGACTCCTATCTCCTTTTCCAGATAGTCAAACATCCAAACATCATGGTTGCCTGTAAAGATATGTACGGGGATGCCTGTATCGGTAAAATGTGCCAGAGTTGCTAAGAAACGCACATACCCTTTAGGTACAACACGTTTATACTCCCACCAAAAATCGAAAATATCGCCCAACAAATAAAGCTCTTGCGTAGTAGGGTAGATTGCATACAACCATTGAATGATAGTACGTTCGCGCAATTCAGGTGCTACCTCGGTACGTAAGCCAAGGTGAAAATCCGAGGCGAAGTAAATCTTTTTCTTATTCATCGGCGTATTCCCTTAAAACCTTTGCTGCAAGGAGCGTATCTGCATAACAATTCATAATGCGGGAAACAATTTCCCGTGCAAAGGCTCGATCACGCGGAGAATCAAAAAAATAATGGTTGCCATTGTAGCGTGCTTGCAATGCAATTAAATTCGCTTTGGAGAGAGGTTCTTGCGCAATAAAGCGTGTTAGTGTGCAGCGTGTGTGTACTACCAATGAATCATAACCATCGCGTACTTGCTCGTGCAATGTTGTTGCTACATCTGCTGCATATCCCCATTCGTATTTGCGCTTTAGAAGCTGCACCGAATCGTTGAAACTTTTGAAAATTTCATTCAGTTCGCAAATTCGCGACGACTGAGACGATCCCGTAACCTCGTATCCTAAAGGTCGTAATTGTAGCTCAACATGCTCGTTAGGTGCAATAAGAAGAAGATACGTACGGGGATTCTGTTGTGTACGTACTACAATAAAAGTCGGTTC
>CAUVMY010000280.1:0-2740 GCA_963552845.1 uncultured Bacteroidia bacterium | reverse complement strand
GTTTTGTCAACTTTTGGCGTAAACACGCGGTCTCTATCTTACTTATCCTGATCTTCAATGTGCTGATCATGATAATACTCATGAGCATGAGTTTACGTGCTTACCTACCCGCAGAAATGCATCCTATCGCCATTGAGTTTGATGATCCATCAACACGCGAAGAGCTGGAAAAACTATACAAGGAGTATGAAGAACTCGTGCAAGCGAATAACACAGCGCCTATTCGCAATATTGTAGTCAATGCCACACAAGCCAATCAGCTTAATGCAGGACTAGCGGACGATAAACACGCCAATGCCAACGAGATCTATGACGAAATGAACCGTTTACGCGCAGAACTTGCCGAATACAAAGAAGCGAGAGAGCAGCGAGAAAACAACGCAACACACGGCGAGGTAGATCTGCCTACCACACCACCGCCTCCTGCTAAAAAGGAAAATCTTTATAAAGGACCTTCTGTATTAAGCTATGTTTTAGATGGGCGTTCCTCGGTCGCACTACCTGTACCAGCCTATCGTTGCCAAACAGGAGGCATTGTAGTAGTGATTATTCACGTAAATAAGACAGGAGCCGTAGTTAACGCAGGAATCAATAAGCAAGAGTCGCAAGAGTCGGAATGTTTACACGAGGCAGCACTTAAAGCGGCATACCGCTCGCGTTTTAATGCCTCACCCGAAGCGCCCGAGCTTCAGGTGGGAATGATTACCTATCAGTTTATCCGTCAGTAAAACCCGTTCTTTTTCTTGGACGGTAGGAGGTTCGAACCACTCCCACTTTCTCAAAAAGAGAAGGGATACCACAACACAATGTAGCATCCCCTCTAATCTGTCAAAAACAATTGCCGAAGGCTTGTTACATATTCATACCACCACAGACATTAATTACTTGCCCGTTTACGTAGTCGCTGAGTTCAGAGGCAAGAAATAATACAACACGTGCTACATCTTCTGGAGTGCCAGCACGATGCAACGGTATCTGTTCCGCCCAGCTTTTACGCACTTCATCCGAAAGTTTCTCGGTCATCTCAGTTTCTATAAACCCTGGTGCCACCACGTTAGTACGAATATTACGTGCACCCAATTCTTTGGCAATTGATTTCGAGAAACCGATGATCCCAGCTTTCGAAGCTGCATAGTTTGCCTGCCCTGCATTGCCAGACACTCCCACTACCGAACTAATATTGATTATAGAGCCATGCTTCTGCTTCAACATGATCTTTTGTACGGCTTTTGTCATATTAAAGACCGAAGTCAAATTAACTCTCAATACCTCGTTCCATTGCTCTTCAGACATGCGCATTAGAAGCGCATCGCGCGTAATACCCGCATTGTTTACGAGCACATCTACCCCACCAAATTCCTTTACAGTAGCATCTATCAGTTCCTCTGCTTGTGCAAAGACACTCGCATCAGAAGCAAAGCCCTTCGCACGTACACCAAAAGCAGCCACTTCATTTTCCACTGCTTCAAACGCAGGGTTACGCGCAGTAAACACTACATTCGCTCCATGTTCCGCCAATACTCGGACAATACCCCGTCCAATCCCACGCGTACCGCCAGTAACAATAGCCGTTTTTCCTTCTAGCAATTTCATTCTTTCCTTTATTGGTTGCCAACGGCTAATTTAGCAAACTTTTTACTGCTGCGAGAGCAGCATCATAATTGGGCTCGTGCGTCACTTCGGGCACGTATTCCACATAACGCACCATACCCTGACCGTCTACAACAACTACACCACGTGCTAGAAGCCGTAACCCATTGAGTACAAAACCGTAACCCATCCCAAATGAAAGGTCGCGATGGTCTGAATACATTGTCATCCGGTCAATGCCGTGTGCACCGCAATAGCGATCTAATGCGAAGGGAAGATCGCACGAAATAGCCATAATCTCCACACATTGATCTAGACCACTTGCCACAGCATTGAACCGTCCAGCTTGCAAAGAACAAACTGGAGTATCGATGGAAGGGAATATACTGAATATATGGATCTTCCCGTCTCCTCCCCGAAATTCTACGGGCTTTAATCCTATGCCTATACCTGCAAACGCTGGCGCTTTGACTCCTACTTTTATCTCATTACCAAGCAACTCTACATCATTGCCAGCAAACTGCACTTTGTGTCCCATTGTTATACACTTCATTTGGTTACTTCGCTAGAGAAACGAGTAAGCAAATACTTTTGTTCGTAGTGCGTTATAGATTTGTAAAGAATCAAATTCATAGAAATGAACTACAAAGATCACCGTTCTATACGTTCCTTTTTACCTAAAGAGGTAGCTCCAAACCTCTTAACAGAGATACTAACTATTGGTACGCGTGCGTCTAATACTGGTAATTTTCAAAGCTATAGTGTTATTGTAACACAAGAGCAAACGATGAAAGAACAGCTTGCTCCGTTCCATTTCAATCAACCTATGGCAACACAAGCCCCAGTACTTCTAACATTCTGTGTAGACCACAATCGGCTTGCCACTTGGTGTGCTGCACGATCCACTGAGTGCGGACACCTAAACCTTATGGGGTTTTATAATGGAACACTAGATACCATGCTGTTCGCTCAGAATGTAGCAGTGGCCGCCGAAGAACACGGATTGGGATACTGCTTCCTAGGTACAGTGCTTTACAATCTGGAAGGAATTATTAGAACGCTCTCTTTGCCTCGCGGCGTAATGCCCGTTTTAACCATGGCATTGGGCTATCCTGCCGAAGAACCACCGCTTCGTGTTCGCCTCCCACTG
>CAUVMY010000279.1:0-2757 GCA_963552845.1 uncultured Bacteroidia bacterium | reverse complement strand
GAAATTAGACGAGTTAATTGAGGAAGTAGGAACTTCGGGACAATACGCAGCAGTGTCTTATATCACCGCAAAATCGGCTCGTAACTTCCATCGCTACTTCGATTTAATGCAAATCTCAGATCTTCGTGAAGCTGTCGCAATTGCAGCAAAACCGCTTCCCTCGGGGCTTCCCTCTTGGGTTTACGAAAAAGTTGAAAACTACCGTACATTATTAAAAACATTGTTACCCATTGCAGAAGAAGCATCTGCCTCGTGGCAAATACTTGTCGATCTAAGTGAAAAAGTGGCGAGCAATGTCCTCTCCATTTCGGAAGAGAGCTACCAATACAGATCGCAGTTAGAGAGCAAAATATTACTCTGGACCATCCTAATTCTCGCGGCTCTCCTTGCGGCTGCTATAACAGTCTCTTTACTTTTGGCACAATACTTAGCGCGTATCATAAGAGAGGCAATCGAAGAGGTAAATGCGTGTGCCAAAGGCGACTTCCGTCTACGTGCCGACCAGCGCTCGGTTAACGGTAAAGATGAATTTGCGGAGCTTGCTCGCTCCCTGAAACAGATGACGGAAATGATTCGTCAAACCGTCGGAGCCGTTGTCAGTGGGATGGAAAATGTAGCCACGGCATCGGGTGCTCTTTCTAACGTGTCGCAACAGCTCGCAGAGGGAGCCAATTCACAGGCAGCCAGTGCAGAGGAAATTAGCAGCGCAATGGGAGAAATGGTCGCTGGGATTGATACCAATACGCATGGCGCAATGGAAACAGAAGCTATTGCAAAGAATATGGAACAGCGCATCAACAATGTAGGACAGGGGGCTCAAAAAGTATCTGAAGTGGTGCGAGACATTGTTAGCAAGATCAACGTAATCAGTGAAATCGCTGCACAAACCAACATACTTGCTCTCAATGCTGCTGTAGAAGCAGCACGTGCTGGCGAACATGGGCGTGGCTTCTCTGTTGTTGCCTCAGAGGTAAGAAAACTCGCTGAGCGAAGTAAGGAGGCAGCAGCTGGAATCCAAAGTCTTTCATTGGTCGCAGTTCGCGTTACAGACAGTGCAAAAGATGACCTGCTAGCCGTAATCCCAGACGTTTCTAGAACTGCGCAGTTAGTACAGGAAATATCGCTTGCCAGCCAAGAACAACGCTCGGGCGTAGAGCAAATTAACTCTGCTATTCACCAGCTCAACGATGTCGTACAACAAAACGCATCTACAAGTGAAGAGATGACTACAAGTGCCGAACAGCTAGACTCGCAGGCGCAAGCACTCCGTGAGTTAATGAAACAGTTTACTATATAAGTAAGTCAACATCAAAGACATTCCATACAACAGGTACTAAACACGCTGCTAATGATCCTATTTTCATATAGCAGCGTTTAGTGATGCCTAAGAGATCGGGGTTCGTACAGCACATCACTTTGTTGGATTCGAGGTAGTTAAATACTTTCAAAAGCTGAGGTGAATAAACCAATCCGATTATTTTGAGGTGCTTAACAATTGGATAGAGGGGAGGCTCTACCAATGCCAGTTTCGCATAGCCATCATAAGCAAGTGTAGGTAAATGCTCGTTACTTCACAATTAGAAATATTGTCTATCTGCGTTCTCATGCTGCCGAGTGTCTTTTGTAAGTACGCTTATTACGCTTCATGAACCGTAGTGCTTCTCCGCTATTTTTTACTGTGAAATCAAGTAGCTTTGAGCCATTACCACTGGGTTTAATATTTAATTACGAGCTATTATGAAGTACAGTATACAAGAAATAGGCGGGAAAAAATGCAGGATTTATTGCGGAACACAACCTAAAGCACTCCTCATTCAACCCATAGCGCAACGCGAATACTCGCGATGGGAAGAAGAAGTTACATTGTTAACTGAAAACAACAATGCATTCCTAATCGCAGCTTTCGAGGTAACAGATTGGGAAAAGGAATTGATGCCTTGGGCGGATCCCGCAGTATCGAAAAAGGGAGGTAACGGTGAATATGCTCTCGACACACTAACCTACATTGAACAGGAGCTATACACTACCATGCAATTGCACTTTGGTAAACTACCGTGTATTTTAGGCGGATACTCGCTAGGTGGACTATTTGCTTTGTGGGCTTCTATGCAAACAGATCTTTTTTCGGGTATCGCTGCTGCTTCACCGTCGGTCTGGATCACAGGATGGTTAGAATATGTGCAGAAGCACCGTACACTAGCACAACAGGTCTATATGAGCCTTGGTAACAAAGAAGAGTTTGCAAAGAATAAATCCATAGCACAAGTAGGCAAGAATATACGCGAATACCACAAAATACTACTTGCACAACTCGGCGAAAAACACTCCGTTCTGGAATGGAACGAAGGGAATCACTTTCACAATGTTGCTGCACGCACTGCTCATGGGTTCATTTGGAATCTGACACTGTAAAAAATGGATCTGGAAGACCTTCGTGCATATTGTCTATCGCTATCTACTGAAGTGGTAGAAAAGTTCCCTTTCCAAAAATTCAAAGCCGCAAGTGACATACTTGCCTTCTATATTAACGGACATATTTTCTGCTACTTCGATATCAACAATCTGCACCGCGTTACCATAAAGTGCCACGCAGAAGAGCTCGCCTCGCTCCTAGAGCAGTATGACTGCCTAACACCTCCCTACAACGGCAATCGGAAACATTGGCTCGGATTGGATGCTACACGAGCAGAGACGAGGCTTATTAAGCGTCTCATCGCCGATTCTTTTGCAATAGTACAAAAGAGAAAATGATTTTTT
>CAUVMY010000278.1:0-2775 GCA_963552845.1 uncultured Bacteroidia bacterium | reverse complement strand
GAATCGCGAGATGCTGTTGGCAGAAGTCTCGGCACAAACCAATATACTGGCACTTAACGCTGCTGTATCTGCTGCACGTGCTGGCGAACAGGGGCGCGGTTTTGCCGTAATAGCCAGCGAAGTGCGCTCACTAGCAGAGCGAAGTGCTGAGATTGTAAATGGGATTCAAGCATTGCGCGACACATCGTTCACAGTCTCAGAAGCTTCCTTAAAAGAGTTGGAACGGCTACAGACGGTGATGGCAACACTAATTGATAAAATGGTGGGCTTGAATGAAAACAGTCATCATATCACTGATTCGATGCAACAAATCGAGGTTGCGGTTACAACCCTTAGCAATACTGCAAATACAAATGCGCAGGCAGCTTCTGCACTTTCCGAAGCGAGTGCCGATATTGTAACTCGTGTAAAAAACCTACACAGTGAAGTTACCCATTTCAAAATGGAGGAGGAACTGTAGCAGATTCCTCACAGAATAGTATTACAGTCTATTTATTCTCTTGTAAGCAAAAAAAAGTGCGGACAAATCTCCAAAATCTGTCCGCATTTTTATCTATTTGTATATCGCAAGGCATATTCCGCTGTCAGGAGTTTGACGTTGCCTTTTCATATCCCAAAAACAAAGGAAAAAAATAAACAGCCCAATCTTCTAAAGAGCAATTACACAAGCTTGCCTTTGCGATGCCGCAGCAAGCTAAAAGATAAATTAAGCGTTGCGCAAAATGCGCCTAAACACAAACAAAAGAACTATTCTTTTTTTCTCTTCAGAATAGCTTCTGTGAAAAGATTATAAAAGGGCAATAAGCGAGGCGCATGTTCGGCTAATAATTGTTGCTGTTTAGCAATTGTCGTTCTGTCGCCACGAGCAGCAGGTCCTGTTTGCACCAACGAAGGAGAAATTTCAAAAGCTTTTTGAATAGTTTCTAATACCAAAGGGTACAGAGCCGTAAAAGGGAGTCCTTGGTCAGTGGCTAGCTGTTCTGCTTCTACTAGGAGATGATTGATAAAATTATTCGAGATAACACCTAGTAAGTGAATCCACTGGCGCGTATCGCTACTGGCATCTTTTACATGGGGAGAAAGTAGATGTGCAAAGTCATACAACCATTCTAAGACTTCAGTATGTGAAGCTTCAATAAAAAAGGGGACTTCTGCTAAATTCAAAGAACGTCCAGGTGAAAAGGTCTGCAGCGGATAGAGAACCGCTGTTCGGCTATGCGCGAGGTGCTGGAGAGGAACACTTCCCGAAGTGTGTATTACAAGACCTTCCAGAGCGTCGAGTTGTAAGCATACTGAAGGGACAGCATCGTCTGCAACACATACTAGGTAAACCGACTTCGGGGGTAGTGAATGAATCGCAGTTGTAAAGTCTCCACTCAATGCAAAAGAAGCCAACCTGCTCGCAAGCAGATTGGCTTTTTCAGAATTTCTACTATAAACGTTCCGAATCCGAACCCCAGCGACATGTAGCGCCGTTGCCAGCTGTGAAGCTACACGCCCTGCACCGATGACAGAAAGCTCGTATTCGGGCATTAGCGCATACTATTGCAATTTTTCGGTCAGAATCGCACGTATTTCGTCTGGTTCGAGGTTCGTCCCCAGTAGTGTACCATCCTTGTCGATAAGCACAGTGAAGGGAATACCGCGCACGCCATAAAGCTTTTCTCCACGGTCTGCATCAACAATGCTTTCATCTGCTACGAATTGTTTCCAAACAAGCGTATCTGCTGCAACCTGTGCCTTCCACTTATCTTTGTCCTTATCGATCGAGTAGCCGAAAATTTCAAAACCCTTGGGCGCAAATTCTGCATATAGCTTTTTTAATTCGGGGAAAGCTCGTTTGCAATATCCACACCACGATGCCCAAAAATCAACAAGAACAATGTTTCCTTTTCCCGCAACCTCACTCAAAGAGACAAGATTTCCGTCAACATCCATAGCCTTAAAATCGCGGAAAGGTTTACCTACTGCTATCGCTTCTTGTACTTCAAAGAATTCTTTGCACTTTGTAAGAGCAAGTGTCGTTTCACCCTTGAAATTGCTAATCAGTTCTTTTGCCTTTACGAGCGCCTCTTCACCGAGCTCGTGTATCTGCGTTGCAACAAAAAAGACAGAGATAGGCGAAGTGGGATTCTCAAACGCCAATTTCTGAATTCCTTCGGAGAACTTAGTGTCAGCGTTTTGAAAACGTTGTTTCAAGGACTCAAATTCAGCATTTTGCTCTTCGGTACGCTCATTTTCTTCGGGCAACTGCTGTGCCGCTACTTGGCAAGCTTCCATCTCGGCTTTGCACTCAGCGCGCAAAGTGTAATAAGCATTAAGCATATCGTCATACTTCGATCCCTTTACCGTGATAGACTTGTTGTCTTCGTTGTAAGAGATCTGGACTTTTTCTGCGCCTAGATAAAGGATATAGCGATCTACACCTTTAACCGATGCATAATACATACCTTCCTTAAGGTTCGGATTTTTGAAAGCGAAAGCACCATCAACCACCTTGGTGGAATCGAGAGCTTGCCCGTTCTCAGAATTGCCATCAATTAGGTAAACCATACCTTCGGCTGTGCTAAAACCGTCGCCAGTGAGCTCGATAGCGTTGTTCGAGCAGCTAGCAAAAAATGCAGCGACACCAAGTACTGCAAATGAAAGAACTCCTGTGATCTTCATGGATCTTTATGATTGTAAAAAATTACCTCGTAGGTCGAAAATCCAACTGGATTAAATGATTTTAACTCGCGCAAAATTACACTCTTTTCAACGATTAGACAAAATGAA
>CAUVMY010000277.1:0-2782 GCA_963552845.1 uncultured Bacteroidia bacterium | reverse complement strand
CAGATTGTCAAATTCCGTATTCTCGTCCAGACCGACTGCCAAAGCCTCCATATCGCGACCGTTCATGCCACCATACGTTATATACCCCTCGTTTACAATGCAAAAAACTTTGCTCGCTTCAAACCAATCCTCATGCTTTGTAGCAAAGAAGCCCCCCATGTTTACTATGGCATCCTTTTTCGCACTCATTGTCATGCCATCTACGTGTGAGAACATCTCCCGACAGATCTCTTTGATGCTCTTTTTGTTGTAGCCCTTTTCACGCATCTTGATGAAATAAGCGTTTTCTGCAAAACGCGCAGAATCCATCACGACACGAATTCCGTATGAGTGCGACAAGCGAGCAACTTCGCGAATGTTTTCCATGCTTACAGGTTGCCCGCCTGCGGTATTGTTTGTACATGTTACTATAACAAACGGAATCCGATCCTTGTATTCTTTCAAAGCCTTTTCCAACTTCTTGAGATCTACATTTCCTTTGAAAGGGATCTCCAACTGTGTGTCCTTTGCTTCATCAATAGTACAGTCAAGCGCGATTGCACCACGAGATTCTATATGCCCCTTCGTTGTATCAAAATGCGAATTGCCAGGTACTACGGCATCTTTTTTTACTGTAGCCGAAAAGAATACATTCTCTGCTGCACGTCCCTGATGCGTAGGCAAAACCAACGGGAAACCCGTTATACGAGTTACTGTTTCTTTAAACTTGAAAAATGAGCGAGAACCTGCATAGCTTTCATCGCCCATCATGAGCGCAGCCCATTGTCTATCGCTCATGGCTCCTGTGCCCGAATCTGTTAACAGGTCGATAAATACCTCTTCTGCTTCCAGCTGAAATACATTGTAGTGTGCCTTCTTGAGCCATTTTTCACGCTCTGCACGCGTGCTTTTCTTTATTGGCTCAACCATCTTAATACGGTACGACTCAGAAAATGGTAATTCCATGATAATAAACCTCCTAAGTTATTTATACATCCCCCTCATACCCTGTCTGCACATCTTCGAAGTTAATATTTTATTCCGTATTTGCGGTGTAAAGACGGAAAAAACGAACTACATTTAGTTTCCCTTGCCGCTATTTTAAGTAGACTTCGGTTATACCTCCGTCGCCACAAGTAGGCGAGGTATTCGTGAAGCTATCGATAAAAGAAGCGTGACGCAGATAGTCGTGCAACAAATTGCGTAGTATGCCTGTCCCTTTACCGTGGAGTATACTTACAAATGGAATATTGAACATCTGTGCATCATCTAAGAAATGTTTCACTAAATCCATCGCCTCATCGCCGCGCATACCGCGAATATCGAGATTGGGTGAAAAGTTCAGGCGTCGTTGTCGCATTGAATTCTGTGGAGTGATATTCCGCCTATTTCCTCCTTGAGAGCTCGTTGTTGCTTGTTGTGCAATCTTCTCTGCTCTCACGAGTTGTACATCGAAAAGGTTGAGAGTGGTCATGAGTTGTCCCACTGCCACAACAATTTTTTTTCCTTTCACATTAACAACTTGCCCTGTGGTTGTGCCATCCATCACGCGTACAGTATCTCCCACTGTAATTTCTGCTGCCTGCGCTACCTTCTTTTTCTCCTCTGTTATTTCTGTTTTTGCTTCCGATTCTACGAATGATTGATAGAATTTCAATTCGTCGCGTACACGCTTTGTAGTCTCCTTATCGGCATTGCTTTCCTTTATTAAACGCACAGTCTCCTCGATAGTCCTATTACAATCGCGAAGCATCTCTTGTGCTTGACGGCGTGCTTCTGCCAATAATTTCTGTTTTCGTTCTGCAATGGATGCTTTTTCGGCGGCTAATTTCTCTCGTAGCGCTTTTAGCTCTGTCTGGAGCTCTTCTATCTCTTGTGTTTTTATATCTAAAGCACGACGTTCGGCGACCGCCAGCCGCAATTGTTCCTCGAGGCTAATGTATTCCTTCCCCGCGAGTACCTCTGCTTCGCGAATTATAGAATCGGCTAGTCCCATTTTATGTGCAATTTCAAAGGCATAGCTACTACCAGGCGCTCCTATATCGAGCATATAGAGTGGTGAAAGAGTATCAAGGTTGTAGCGCATAGAAGCGTTCTGCATTCCTTCTGTTCGCGTTGCCAAATTTTTTATACAAGCATAGTGCGTCGTGACTATGCCGTATGCACCCTGTCGGTATAAGGCGGCGAGGGTTGCCTCTGCAATTGCCCCGCCTGCGGTCGGTTCTGTGCCAGACCCCATCTCATCGACCAAAAAGAGCGTTTCGGGATTCGCATGCTCCGTAAAGAACTTCATAGATTTAAGATGTGAACTATATGTAGATAGATCGTTCTCGATGGATTGTGCATCGCCTATGTCTAGTAGAAGGTTCTCAAAAAGACACATCTCACTATTTTCCTTAACCAGTGGAAGGAATCCACATTGTAGCATATAAACCGCGAGTGCTACTGTTTGTAATGCAACCGACTTGCCGCCTGCATTAGGTCCTGAGATTACTACAACGCGTTGCGATGGAGCTAACGAAAGTGTGAGCGGAACGGGTATTTTACCCAAGCGTTGCATGCGCTTTAGAAGTACGGGGTGTTGTGCCTCTCGCAAAACTAATTGGCGCTCGTGCGAAAGAATCGGGCAACTGCCCCCAACTTGTATAGCATAAAGCGTCTTGGCACGTAGAACATCTACTCCTATAAGGAGTTCGCAACAAGCGCCCAGTGGTGATAAAAATGGGCGACAGCGATCAGTCAATTCCAACAGAATGCGCGCCACTTCTGCCTGTTCTCTTTGCTCGAGTTCTGTGATTTCATT
>CAUVMY010000276.1:0-2811 GCA_963552845.1 uncultured Bacteroidia bacterium | reverse complement strand
CGAGATTCGCGACGCAATTGCCACCTACCTCGATGATTCTACCCTACTCGATGCGCGCCTAAAGCACCTCAATTTCACGTTAGGCGGAGATCTTGGCTTAAAACAAACACAACTCGCACTAGCACTCGATATAGATTCTGTCCATTTTGCGAGTGGCGGACTGACATACGTGCCAAACCTTCGTTTCGGTTTCAAAGCTAGTATAGATGCAGATCTAGAGAACAAAATCTTTAAACTTGCCGATAACGAGATTGCGCTCAATGACTTCATACTATCTTTAGCAGGACAGGTCGGTATGCGCGGAGAAGCTATAGACACCGACCTTACGCTTGTAACAAACAAAGCTGAGATTGCGGGGCTTCTGTCGCTAGTACCTGCCCTCTACACACAAGACCTCAAGGGATTAAAGACAAGTGGTACTTTGCAACTGAGCGGCTTCGTAAAAGGTACAATGTACGAAAAACAGCTTCCCAATGCCGAAGTGAAACTAACCATCAACAATGGTACGTTCCAGTATGCGGCACTTCCCAAGGCTGTAACAGGACTTGAACTGGATTTCCTTGCCAAGGTAAATGGTACGGAGCAAGATTCTAGCATCCTACAACTCAACAACCTTGCACTGAAACTAGGCGGTAACCCCGTACGTCTGCAGGCACGCGTTACTACCCCACTATCCGATCCCAATCTTTGGGCTAAAGCTGAAGGACACGTAGAGCTGGGTACATTGGGCGAATTTTTTCCACTGGGCGATCGCAAACTTACAGGTAGTGTTGACCTTGACTTAAAGGCGGCTGCACTTCTATCAGCTATGAAAAAACAGAGATTTGAAGAGTGCACAATCGACGGCTTTCTGGGTATGAAAAACGTAAAACTTACTCAAGCCGTGGCGGAACAAGACGCTTTGTTGAATGACTTGGCTTTCCGTTTTTCGCAAAAAGCTCTGACACTCGAGAAATTTGATGCCAATATCGGAAGCTCCGATGTTCGCATTGTAGGTGGTATCTCCAACTACCTACCTTACTACTTTGGCAAAGAGATTATAGAGGGTAACTTGGAGGTCGCATCTAAAAGACTAGACCTGCGCGAACTGCTCCCAAATGGCACAGAGGAGAAACAAGAGGCAGTGAAGGATTCAACAGCAAGTGTAAAATTGACTCCTGAACAACTTGATTTGTTCCGTCGCGTTTCTTTTGCTCTACGCGTAAATATTGAAAATCTCTTCTTCCAAGAGTACGAAATGACGAAAGCAGGCGGTAGAATTGACATTAAAGATGGGGAAGTGCGTATTGGTAACCTCGGTTGTGTACTTTTTGGGGGCGATGCACGTATTTCTGGACTCTTAAATCTCAAAACAGAATTGTACACCTCAGCACTCGATGTAAGCGTGAAAGATTTTGACGTTGCTGCGTGCGCACAGGGCACGAAAATGGTTCGCGACCTTGTGCCAGGTATAGAATACTGTACGGGGCATGTCGGCGTAAAATTCACAAGCAATTGCTCGCTTGACGAAAGTTTCGCACCACGTCTTGAGACAGTAAATGCTACAGGTCGTTTAGACGTAGGAGAACTTGCCATCAAAAATGCGCCACTATTCTTAAAATTTGGCGAGGTGTTGGGGAATAGCGACCTTGCCAATCCGACCTTCAAGGGTGGCTCTGCCAACTTTGAGATAGAAAAAGGGACTCTAACAATCGAACCTTACAATCTGAAAATTAAGGAAGTAGAGGGAAATATTGGTGGTCAAGTAAAACTAGACCAAACGATGGATATGCGTCTTAATGCTACGCTGCCAAGTTCTATGCTAGGTAAAGTAGGTACGAGTCTTTCAAGCTTAGTAAGTGGTTACGTGAAAGATTTTGCAATGCCAGCTAAGCTGCCCGTATGGATTCGTGCAACGGGCAATGTTGCATCTCCAAAGATAGATTTCGGCTTGGACAAAGTAGGAACAGACAATGCTAAGGAGTTGGTAAAAGAGAAGGTTGCAGAGGTTATAGACAAAGCAAAAGATCGCGCAAAAGAGGAGGCAGATAAGCTGATCGCAGAGGCACAAAAGAAAGCTGACCAGCTCGTAGCAGAAGCGAAAAAGCTGGCAGATAAAACTCGCGAAGAGGCCAAAACACGTGCTCAACAAGTACGCGATGAGGGCGAAAAGAACGGGATGATTGCTGCGCTTGCTGCCAAAAAAGCCGCTGAGAAACTAGAGCAGGAGGGCGAGAAGGCTGCGCAAAAGATAGAGAGTGAAGCACAAGCGAAAGCAGATGAGCTCATTGCAAAAGCAAAGGAGCAAGCAGAGAAGATAAAGTAAAAAAGCGTTATTCGCCTAAAAAGGGTTGGAATGTTGCACTGTTTGACAGCCCTCGTCCAAACGAGTGATGCGCGCAATAAGTGCATTATTATCCCATCTTCTCGGTATCTTGTATTTTATACGTTCTGAATATATGAATTAAGTGGGTATGCAAAATCTTTATTTTGACATATCCACTTTTCTCTTTCTGTAAAGCTTGCAAAGAGAACAAGAATGCCAACCATATAAAGAATTCAACCTCTAGGCTCGCAGCTTTTAATCTGGTTGATATAAGAGACCTTATAACGTTTTCGTACTTTTGCAACGTTTTAGTAATTGTGAATTATGATAAATAATACAACTCCACTCGTTTCTATCTACATGGGGAGTGCTTCGGACATGCCCATCATGCGTAAAGCCGCCGAGTTTCTTAATACGATGCAAATTCCATTTGAAATACATGCATTGTCAGCACATCGTACACCCAATTTAGTAGCACAATTTGCTTCCGAGGCAGAGGAGAGAGG
>CAUVMY010000275.1:0-2826 GCA_963552845.1 uncultured Bacteroidia bacterium | reverse complement strand
ACTAACATTGCGGGAAAATTCTAATTCGTCCCCTAACAAAAAACATAAATCTGGGCGCTGGAGGTGCAACATAAACATCTCGCGCAGCATTACCGCAAAGTACAGGAGCATAGCTTTTTGTTCCTCACGTCCGAGTTTTGCCATTTCCTCGCTCCAAGCCATTAACTCCATATAGTCTCGTTTATAAGCCGAACGATAGAGTCGTTGCATTGCCCCTAGGTAGGGCGAGCTTTTTTTTCCTTCTAGCAATTCCCGCGCTTCTATAACGCTTCCCTGTGCTGCATGTGCAATGCGCATTCGGGTTTCTTCTGTTTCATCAGAAATTTGTAAAAGCGATTCTGCAATTACATCATCGGGTACGGGAGGTAGGTAAATTTGTTGTAAACGTGAGAGGATGGTCGATAACAACATGTCAGGATGCGAGGATACGAAAAGGAATAAGGTGCGCTCTGGTGGTTCTTCTATTGTCTTCAGCATGCGGTTCGCGGCATCTGCACGCATTTTTTCGGGACGCCAAAAGACCACAATACGATAGCCGTTTCCGACGGATTTGTAGGAGAGTTGCTTCAGAAGGTGCATCACACTGTCTACTGAGACTAGTAGTTGCTTGGTACTCTGTCCGACGAGCGCATTATTCCAATCTGCCTCGGTGAGGTATTTTTTTTCATTGAGTAAGGAGGCTAGTATTTCTGTCTCATGTAACTCTTTGGCAGGAAGATTTGCCCCACTTTCGGGCGTGAAGGTCGGATATAGAAGGAGAAAGTCGGGATGTTTCATTTGTTGAAACAAGAGACAGGAAGGACATACACCGCATGAATCGCCTTCGGCGGTGGGCGATTGACAGTTTACATATTGGGCAAAAGCAACCGCTAATGGCAATGTGCCACTTCCGTCTTCCCCTGTAAAAAGTAAACCATGTGGAATTTGCTGGCGTTCCGCGTATTTACGCAGCAATGATTTTGCTTTTTCTTGCCCAACCACGTCTCGGAAAAACATAGTGTCGCTATTCCTATTTCAGTTCGCGTTCTATCGTATCCACAATTTTTTGCGATGCGCCTGTATTTGTGGCAACATATTCTTTTGCCAGATGCCCCATAGTTTTCCTTTTTTGTCGGTTAGACATTAGCAGAGAGCATTCGCGCATAAAGTCCTCCTTTGTGTGTAATGAAACTGCTGCTCCCAAGGCTATAAGTTCTCTTGCCTCGCGAAAATTGGAAAAATTAGGACCGAAAAGTACAGGCAGTCCGCACGAGGCGGGTTCGAGTGTATTATGTATTCCCACGCCAAACCCACCCCCGATGTATGCAAAATCTGCATAACGGTACAATGATAGTAGCAACCCCACTTGGTCGACTATTAGTAAGTGGGCAGCATGCAGTTCTTCTGGAGTGCTTGGCGACGTATAACGGACTGCACACCCTCCGTATTGGGACATGATTTCTAAAATATGCGCTTCGTGAATTTCATGCGGTACCAATATACACTTCCAATCAGGGGGCATTGCATTTATCACAGAGCGTATATGCTCTTCGTCTGGCGGCCATGTACTCCCTGCCACAAAGATGGAAGAATCTGTGCAGAAGAGTTCTATTTTCTCTAGTTGCTTTGTTGGTTGTGTGGCAGCTTGCCATACTCGATCGAAACGCGAATCGCCTACCACCTGCACGCCCTTAACAATGTGATGTTTTGCAAGTAAATCGACCGAGGCTTGGTCTTGTACCATCAGACCTTTGAAAAGCAATAGCCATTGGCGGTATAAGTGCCCATAGCCCTTAAAAAAGGCTTGCTCGCGACGGAAGATAGCAGAGATTAGATAGACAGCCACCCCACGCTGATGCAGTTCTCGTAAGTAGTAATACCAAAATTCATACTTGACAAAGACCGCTACCGTCGGTTTTATTGCATCCACAAAACGACGCGCATTGCGAGGTGTATCTAATGGGAGGTAACACACGAGATCGGCTACTGAATAATTTTTCCTCACTTCATAGCCTGAAGGCGAGTAGAAGGTAACAACAAGCTTCCAATCTGAATGCCGTTGCTTGAAGAGTTCCATGACTGCACGCCCCTGCTCGAATTCACCCAAGGAGGCACAATGAAACCAAATAACAGGTGCGTCTTGCGGCGAGAAACGAGACAAAAGGTTGCTATGCCAGTTCTTGCGTCCCTGTACCCAGAGACGTGCTTTTATATGCCAAAAGGACACGAGACGCACTAGCATCCCGTATCCTAATATACCTAATCGGTAAAAAAATAGCCCTATCACCACACAGCTTTTTTAAGCAGACCTATACTGCTGCCAGTGCTAGCAAGTTGTTGCTAGCGCTCTACGTAGCGAAGGTGCTTCGCAACTTGGTCGCCCTCGTCGTTGAGGGAGATCTGGAATTCTAGTGTATCGCCTACCTGGAGCTGCGTAATATCTACATTTTCCAGATCTTGGCGGTAGAAGAACAGATTATTTGGCGGATATTTTATAAAACCGTATCCTTTTGTCGGGTTAAGATTCATAATTTGTCCGCGGTAGTGCTGTTCGCCATACTCGTCTTCCCACGATTCTAGTGTTCCGTCTACAATGGGCTGTGGTTCATTTATTTGAGGTTCGATAGAACGCGGTGCTGCACCATTCTCTGAGGAGACGAAAAGATCATTCACATAGTCCCAACCAGCCGCTAAACCCTCATCAATGAGTACATGTGCTGCGATAGGATAGGTTACTTCTTGCAAAAGGTCTTGTGCTGTACGAGTAACAATCTCGCGTCCAGAATCGTCAACGTATGCAAACTCCCAGTTGAGAACCATGGTTTTCACCCCGAGCGAATTTAGCTT
>CAUVMY010000274.1:0-2831 GCA_963552845.1 uncultured Bacteroidia bacterium | reverse complement strand
AGATTACGCGCACATCTACTCCTGCTTGTGCTTTTCGGATGAGTATTTCTGCAATGCGTTGCCCCAGATGGTCGGCGCGGAAAATGAAGTATTCCAAATGTATTAGGCGGTGTGCATTATTCAGATCGCTTATAATCTGTTCGAAAGCTGAGCGTCCTTCATGAAAGAGTTTTACGTTGTTTCCGCCTATTACTGGTGCAAGGCTATTATTAAGGAGCAATTGTGCAATGTGGCGGTAGGCAGCTACACTTTCTACTGTACTCTCCGAGTCAGCATAAAAGATCCCAGAGGGGATAGTCTCTTCATTCAGATAGGAATTATCTACTCGTTTTTTTCGTTTGAAAATATGCTTGCGTCGGAGGTTTTGACCAAAAAAGAAGTAGAGTAGGAGTCCTGCGATAGGTAGCATTACAAGCACTACCACCCACAGCATAGCCTTTGTGGGATCTCTTTTATCAAGAATTACGGCAATCACAGTGGTTAGAATTGTTAGCACGTAGAGTAGGCTAACCAATAACCCTGCCACAAAAAGCCACTGTGTAAAAAAGAGGAGCATTAGCTGTTAATCCGCAACTATTGTCTGGGGATACCAATCCGCTCTCGGACAAGTTCGGGCACACGTACTGGTTTGCGAGTAGTGCTATCTACAAAAGCTAGTGTCGTATTGCCATATACAAGCCTTGTCTGATCGGTGTTGCGCGATATGATGTAGCCAAAAACTATCGATGCCGCACGTAATTCAAGCACTCCTGTGGTGATATCTAGGAGGTCGTCGTAATGCGCAGCCGAATCGTAATGCAAGTGCATATCCACAACAGGCATCATAATACCATACTCTTCTATTCGCCCGTAGGGGAAACCGAGTTTTCGCATGGTTTCATTACGACCCACCTCAAAGTAAAGAGCATAATTGCCATAATAGACGTAGCCCATGGCATCTGTCTCGCCGTAACGAACGCGTACTTGTGTGGTGTGGGGCTTCCAAAGTAGCTCGGCGACACCGTTAAATTCTTGTTTGGTAGTCATCTTAATCTCCTCCTCAGACCCGTTTACAAAGATAGGCATTTGTATTCATCCCTCTTGCAATACTTTTAGCCATTTCTTGCAGTAATTCCTTTTGCAACGGCAAACTTTTTGTGGTGTGCCTTGACAAGATCTATCAGGTCAGTACCGTGGAAATAGGATAGGGGCAGTTCAGCGAATGAGCGATTTGCTGTACATTTACCCTGATGCGGCGCTTAACATTTCTTCTCCTCTGTTTCCTTTTCTCACTCTCCTTGTTTGCTCAAGAGACGAGCGAGACACAGTATCCCCGAACGAACTTGCAAGCCCCTGCTCGGCAAGTGGTGCGTGTTTTTCCCGAAAAACTGCTAGTGCCCGCTACGTTACAGCTTATACAAACGTATATTGATTCTGGCTACTTAGCTGCCCGAATAGATAGTATTCGCTTGATAGATACATTAAACCCTCGCCGTTTTGCTGTCTATCTATATACCGATTCGCTATACTACGTGCGTGTTGATACCGATTCGGTTGCTTGGAAGCGCGATGCAATAGAACACCTCGCTCGGAATTATGCCCAGCAAAATCTCACTACTGCGCGCATAGAGACCCTCTTACACAGCTGTTTGCAGAACCTAGATTCCAACACGCCCTCGCTAACCTTCGCAACAGAAGAGTCCTTGCCTTATCCCCTTGCCAGCATCGTGAATCATGGAGAGTTGCGTATGTCACCCAAACTGTGGTACAGTTTATTGGGCGTAAAGAAAGGGGAACGGCTTACAAGTCAAGAACTTCCACGCATCGATCGCGTGCTCGCTTCTGTTCCCTATCTTTTGCCCGTAAGCGCCTCTAGTCTCGAGCTTCTAGATACAGGAGCTCTCCGTTTACACCTCAATGTTGAGGCTCGTAAATCGCACTTTGTTGAAGGGAATTTAGGATTTATGCCCGCGCCTTCAGGGCAAGGCGTAACCCTGTTTGGTAATGCGCAAATACACCTCGAGAACCTTTTTAACCGCGGTATTCTGTTTGAACTCCGCTGGATGGGGAAAGCCCTTAATGAGCAGCGAGGCTTTTTGCGTTTTCAGTACCCGTATCTTTGGGATTCGCCTTGGGGCATTGATTTGCATCTTGAGGCGCATTTGCAAGACAGTGTCCACTACAAATGGGGTGGAACTCTAGGCGCAGATTACCGTATCAATGGTTTTCAGAAACTCACCTTTTCGGTTGAGAGAACCCAAGTACAAAGCAGAGTTGGCGAAGAGTTGAAGCAAAGTACGACGCTGCTCTGGAGTTTGAGCCATCTCTATCAATCCGTGCGCTGGCAAGGTGCATGGCGAGAAGGGACAGAAATACAGGCTAGGCTTGCCGTAGGCGAGCGAGAAATCGCGCAAAAGGGAGCAAATATGGAAGGACGTTACCTTATTGATGCACATTACGTGCGGACTTTGTGGCGCGCTTTATATGCAGGAGGGGGTATTATGCTTCGTGGCAATTTATGGCGGCGAACTGACGCTTTACGCCTCGAAGGATATCCCTTCGGAGGCACTACGAATTTCCGAGGACTGCAGGAGGCATCTTTCTTTACGCCTCAGTATGGCTACGCCTCGTTTACTAGTGGAGTTTATTTAGGCAACCTGTTTCGTTTGGGCATCCATGTACAATGGGGGGAACTAGAATACGAGCGCTTGATACGTTTTGCGTTGAGTTATGGGGGCGAAGTCGCCTTACATACCACGGTGGGTCAGTTGCTTTTAGGCATGTCTCGTTTTTACTCTATAGGCGCATGGTATGGGGAACAGGATTGGTTACTCCATCTTCAGCTGCGTTTC
>CAUVMY010000273.1:0-2832 GCA_963552845.1 uncultured Bacteroidia bacterium | reverse complement strand
CACGGGTAATTACTGTCTTTACTTCGTGTGGTGTAAGGTTCTGCGCCTCATCTACGATGATGTAGGCATGAGACAAGCTGCGTCCACGAATATAGGCAAGTGGCGTAATAACCAGTTTATTCGTTCGCTGCATCTCCTCAATGCGCACATAATTGCGACTTGTACTCTTGAGTGTGCCCTTTATCACCCCTAAGTTATCAAACAACGGTTGCATGTAAGGACCGATTTTTGCATCCACGTCGCCTGGTAAAAAGCCCAAATCGCGGTTACTCAAGGGAATAATTGGGCGCGCCAACATCACCAAATCAAATGCTTCTTCTTGTGCGAGAGCAGCAGCAAGTGCTAAGAGCGTCTTTCCCGTACCAGCTTTTCCCGTGAGTGCCACTAGTGGGATACGCGGATTAAGCAAGAATTCTAGTGCACACTGTTGTTCACCGTTGCGCGGTTCTATACCGTACGCTTTCTTTCGTTCTACAGGCTCAAATACTTTAGTAACGGGATTAAATACTACGAGTGCACTCGAGTTCTCGCCTTCCAATATATAGCAGTCGTTCGCACTAGCTTCTATGCCTAGAGACTCTGCTGTAAGCGTCGATGGAGTCTGGTATACCTGCTGAATCTGCGCATCTGTCACACCATTTATGTGTTGTAATGGACGTCCTATAGCTTCGAGATCGTGCACATTGTCGGTCAAATAGTCTTGTGCCATAATGCCCAGCGACTTGGCTTTCATACGTAAATTGATGTCTTTAGACACCAAAATAACCTTACGTTCGGGGTTTTCATGGCGCACCCAATCGGCAATAGCGAGAATACGGTGATCTGGACTCGCCTCGCCAAAGGAGAGTTTCATTTCCTGCGAAAAGGGTTTACCCGTAACAATACGGAGCTTACCTCGTCCCACACCCAACGATACGCCCTCTCCAAAAAGACTATCACCACTAAGACGATCGAGGTCACGCGCAAACTCTCGTGCATGATAATTGATTGTCTCGTTCCCTTTCTTGAACTTGTCAAGCTCCTCGAGTGCGACAATGGGGATTACAATGTCGTTATCTTGGAAATAATCAATGCACTTGTGGTCATGCAGAAGCACATTCGTATCGAGTACAAAAATTTTCGCCGTAGTTGCCATCCTCCAATACCTCCGTAAGTTGTTGTACAAAAATAAACAAAAAAGGGCGCCATTCTCATAGCGCCCCTCTCAAAAAAAAATAAGCAACCTACTTTTTGATTACTCGAGATGTCTTTATCGTTTGGTGTTCGCTGTTAACGACCTTCACAAAATAGAGTCCCGCAGGAAGATTAGCCGTTGCATTTATCTCTTGAGAATTGACACATTTCGTAAAAACAAAACAACCTCTCTAAGTTCGCACCAAGGACGGAACGGGAACGCTCCACGTTGCGAGTTCGCCATATACCATAAATAGAAAATTCTATGCGGCATTTTGATCCACAGCACGAGTCTCCCAAGTATACCCCTAGCACTGCCATGAGAGAATAATCGCATAGCGAATAGAACAAGGTAAGACGAGTCCCTACGAAGGGAACTCGGTACGCCACTCTCCTATATTCCGCGTCTTGGGGTCAAAGGTCACACCGATGCATACTATCTTCTTGCCCTCTGCGAGGTAACGATTTGCATAGCCTCGTTCTTTGATTTGCGCTAGTGCTTCTTCAGGAGAGCCCGCTCCCTCCATTTTGAACTCAAAGATGTAAATGGCACTTTGAGTGTGTACCACGGCATCTGCACGACCACCAGGCGTATGTATCTCGGTTTGTACATACTGTCCCAGTAACGAGAATACCAAATAAACAGCTACCTCGCCGTGTTCTTCGTGATACTCTTCCTTCTTCTTATTGCTGTATGGGATACCACCTATGATCGCTTTTAGTCGCGTCATAAAAGCATCGATGTCGCCAACTTCCACTGCCTCCAAAAAATGAGAGATCTCAGTATCCGAATCTGTGATTTGCTCATTATAACCCTGTAGCAAATTTTTCATAAACCCGTAACGAACCTCTTCATTCGGGAAACCGAGACGATAAACGGCTGGAAGTTTTTCTTTAATAGTTAAATATCCTGTTTGAAAAAGTATAGGAATCGGGTCACGCGTCTCTATGGGGCTCATTTGTAAGCCGTCTTTCCCCATTTTGACATTTTTTTCTAAGTCGGGTAAAAAGAATCTACGTTGCTTCAGATACTTAACCAAGAAGGTGGGTGTTCCCGTGGCATACCAATAGTCGTTTAATTCTTTATTTTTCAATGCTTGGAACAGACTGAACGGATTGTATACATGCTCGCCCTTTTCTGTAAAAAGATAACCGTCGTACCACTTTTTAAGCTCTGCTAGAGCTCCCTCATAAGAGGTTTTTAATTCGACAGCGAGCCCCTCTAGCTCAGGGGAAAAATTTTCAACTAGCTCTGTCTCGGTCACACCACAAATGCCCGAATACTGTGAAAGCATGGTGATATCTTCGAGGCTGTTGAGTCCGCTGAAAATGGTCAACTTGCCAAAGCGCGAGACACCCGTTAGGAAAACAAACCGTATATATGCGTCACAACTCTTGATTGCGGAATAAAATGCTTGCATTGTTCCGCGATAGGTTTCGTACAATTCTGGGAGAAGAAGTGCATCCATCAGGGGCTTATCATACTCATCAATGAGTATAACTACTTGTCGCTCTGTTCTTTGATATAGGGTCTTGATAAGATACTGAAATCGATCCTCGGGAGTGTCGTCTAGCCTTTCTACTCCGTATTGCTCTTCCAATTCTCTCAAATTGAATGAAAGCCGTTCAATTAGCTTCTCGGGATCTATATAGTTCTTA
>CAUVMY010000272.1:0-2841 GCA_963552845.1 uncultured Bacteroidia bacterium | reverse complement strand
GGGCGAGGCAGGCCTCGCCCCTACAATCGCGCTACAGGCGCGAACTATTAACTCTTCAAATTACTACTTACTAGTTCCTAATTTCTACGCGACAACCGCGCTAGTAAGTAGTAAATAGTAATTAGTAATTAAGCAAAGCGTCTTAACTCTTAACTAAGCGAAGCGTCTTAACTCTTAACTACAATGAACTACTACGCATTTTTATTTCTTTCGTGTTGGCCCAAGTCCAGCACTTGCCCCCTACAAGGGATTCTCTCCTCCGAGCAAATAGATAACCAACTCAACTGGGGGTGCGAACAAGACCAGCAACAATATCAGCACCTCCTACACTATGTTCACAAACTCGGCGAAGAGGTCGAATTCTTCTACGTGCTCCCCCCGCACCCCCTGCCCAGCGCCATTGTGTCGGCTCTAGACGCAGTAGCATCGCATACGCTCACACCCGAAAGATGCTATGTGCTCATTGAAGACTACTACAAAATAGACCACCAAGCCACCTTCCAGCTCCTCTCGCTCTTCATGCAAGCAAGGGTAAACATCTCCTTCGTTGTACAAGACTTTATCGGAGTCTTCGGGCGTATCTCCACAATACTTGGCAGCGATATATGCCAGCCAGCGCCACGCGCCCAATGGCGTAAGTAGTTACTACTTACTAGTTTCTAATTTCTATGCGACAACCGCGCTAGTAAGTAGTAAATAGTAACTAAGCGCGAAGCGCCCCCCAATTCTTAAATTCAAAGCAGATGTTACTTTTCCAACAAATGAAACTTTATCCGTATCGCGAGCAGATCTATACTTGGTGCGCCGAAGGGCAGTCCATCAATTATATGGTATGCGAACTCCGCTGCGAACGTCGTACCCTTCTCAACTTCTTGCGCCTAATGCAAGAAAACGGTTACAACATTCCCGAACGCTATCAGCGCAAAAACACAAAATAGGTACTAAGTAGGAAGTGACGAGTTACGAGTGACGAGTGCAAACGCAGCAGCTTCTTCCATTCGTAATTCGTCATTCGTAATTCGTAACTAAATGAAAGACCCCATCAATCATCCCGAGCACTATACCTCACACCCGAGCGGTATAGAGTGCATCGCCATTACACAATACTACGACTTCTGCATAGGCAACGCCATCAAATACCTCTGGCGCGCAGGGCTAAAACATGAAGAAGGTATCTCCGACGCAGCCAAAGAGATTGAAGACCTCCGTAAAGCCATCTGGTACATCGAACGCAAAATAGCGCTTCTGCGTAATAACAACCCCGATTCGCTCCTACAACAACCGACAAATGATGTTTTGGAATGAATAATCGCAACACCTGTAATTCGTGTGCGCCGTATACCAATGACAACAATGCCGCGAATAATCACAATACGTGTGCTCCGCACACGGCGGGCGAATCAGGTTTCGCCCCTACGTTAGATCATGGGCGGGCGAGGCGTGCCTCGCCCCTACGGCGGTGGGTTCTATTACGGCGTGCCATGGCGCGCCGCTACAATCGCGCCTGTGGCGCGAACCATTAACTCTTCAAATTACTACTTACTAGTTTCTAATTTCTACGCGACAACCGCTAGTAGGTAGTAACTAGTAATTAGTAACTAAGCAAAGCGCCCTGTTACATATTTGGGCACCGCAGCACCCTCGACCTCGCGCCCTCACTGTCCCTTTAGGGGCGGGGTCTCGAATGCGACAGATGGCACAAAACAAAAAAACGACCCCGCAAATACGCCGCATAACAGCAAAAAGAATGGCACTGCGCACAAGGGCGGGAATAGTTACTAGTTACTACTTACTAGTTTCTAATTTCCACGCGACAACCGCTAGTAACTAGTAAATAGTAATTAGTAAATAGTAATTAAGCAAAGCGTTACAGCATGTTTTCACTCTGGGCACTCTACATAAGAACAAAGGGAGGCGACAAGAACCTCGAACTCGACGCTGCAACCGAGATAGCGTATGAGTGGTACTCACCCTATTTCAACGACGAACACTCTACCTCGTGGGATTTCTCCGTCCCACGCACCCCCTGCAACGAAGAGCTATTGTTGTCCGTTAACTCCAATGGCGAGCAGTATCCGCTCAACGACGGCTATTTTGAAGCCTACTTCCAAGGGCTGCCTTGGCAACAAGAGAACGAAATAGACCTAGGTCGCCTCTCGGTTATCAAACTAACAGAGCGGCGCATCACCCTACAATTCAAACAAATAAACCCCGTATTTCTACGGCTTAATAATAAAAGAGAAACGAGCAACATCCCACTCTCAAATGCCATAACAGGCTCGCCCTCATCTACTTCAAACTATCTTTTTTTTCTCCTTTTTGCAGAAACGCTACGCGCTACGGGCATAGCTATCAATATCCAAAATAAACAGATGGAGCAACGTGCTATTGTAGCCATCAATTTTCTCAAATTGCTACAATTCCTGCTCCCTGACTTGGACGTGGCGACACTACCCTCCCGTGTCTACAACAAATTATCTGACTTATACATTGTGCCGAGTACGCCGAATTTCACAGGTCAGATTATACCTCGTGATGGCACAAACTCTTTTTCTATTGGCAACACACAATATTGGGATATTTACGCATACAAGACCTATCGTTTCACCGAAGCGCAGCCCATTCACGGGTCATATTATCTCAACGGGCATCTCCGCTTACATGGCACTATCACGGCACGCGAGCTCCTAAACGAACTACTTGCCACACTCTGCCTCCGCCTCTGCATACGAACCTTTATGAACGGGAGCACTATAAAAAATCGTATAGAGATTATTCCTCCCAATCTACATAAAAACACCTCTCATATCTTTGGCAAGCTCAATAGCTTTGCCTACTTCG
>CAUVMY010000271.1:0-2844 GCA_963552845.1 uncultured Bacteroidia bacterium | reverse complement strand
TAGCATTTCGCGACGCGAGTACACGGTCACCGTACCTTTTGCAATCTGACGATTCAGCGTACTATACGCCCCTAACAAGCACTGTTGCCCTGTAATACCTTGTGCGTAGAAGGTACGCGAGACCTGTACACCACCGAACGAACGATTCTCAATCAATCCGCCGTAATCCCGAGCAAAAGGGACACCGACAGCGGTAAAATGATCGATTACATAGTTACTCACCTGTGCGGCTCTATATACATTGGCTTCACGTGAACGGAAGTCTCCTCCCTTGAGCATATCATAAAACAAGCGATAGACACTATCGTTATCGTTCTTATAATTTTTTGCTGCATTCGTTCCGCCCTGTGCCGCTACAGAGTGCGCACGGCGAGGCGAGTCCTGAAAACAGAATACCTTAACGTTATACCCCAATTCGCCTAACGAGGATGCCGCGCCTGCTCCTGCTAAACCTGTCCCGATCACAATGATATCTAGGCGCTTACGGTTGGCAGGATTCACCAACTTGAGGTTCGCTTTATGGCGATCCCACTTTTCCGCCAAAGGACCTTCAGGGATCTTTGAATCTAGTACTACACTCATCTTCTATAGCCTCCTTTAGCTTAACGAACTAAGAAATAAAGCGGGATGATTGCAAAACCGACCCCGACTAATACTGCAAAAAGAATCGAAATGATGCGCAGACGTGGTATCCACTTCAAGTTGTTCCAACCAACGGTCTGAAATGCTGACCAGAAGCCGTGCGACAAGTGAAGGGCGAGAACTAGGCCTGCCAACATGTAAATGATACAATAGATAACACTGCCATTAAAAAGTGCGGCTACCACGGTAAAGGAGTCGTCCATCGTCACACCGTTAACCACCGTTTCTGGCATAGTCGTATAGCGGAATCGATAGAAGAAATTCCAAATATGTAACCCCAAGAAGAGCAATAGAGCAAAACCTAGGATATACATATTTTTTGACGACCACGAAGAAAGGTGGTTGCCTGCTCGTACAGCATAAGAAATCGGACGGTGTCTGCGGTTACGTACCGTAATAATCGTAGCATACACAATATGGAAAATAAAGCCTGCAGCAAGCAGCGGTTCCATGAGACGGATTAGTGGGGTCGAAATCATAAAGTGCGCCGCTGTATTGTACAGTTCGCCTTCTCCCCACTGATGTCCAAATAAAAAGACATCGTTCATTACTAATGTTAAGTTCATCGCGAGATGAACTAGGAGAAATAAGATCAGGAAAAGCCCCGTAATGGCCATCACAAGCTTATGCCCCACCGAGTTGCTGAAAATACCACCCATATTCGTAAAATCGTAAAGTTAACTTGGCGCGTCACTCCACGCCACGTCCCGCAAAGGTAGGGCGCTTTTTCTATCTCAACTCGTATTTCTCTCTAAGTGCACAAATTTAGAGTGACTATAAAGACTATGGGATAAAAGGCAAACGAAAAGAACAGCTCCGTAAGCTAAGTTGTTTCGCTCTCTTAACGTTTCTCCTTAGGAGAACGGTAGCGGAACTTCCATTGGGGAAGTCCTGTATGAGAACAGGAAGAAAAATCGTAAGCAGAAGGAGTGCCAAAAGCTGCAAGCGGAACTTTACTATCCAATTTTTGCCAGAAAGCAAGCAGCAGTCCCACAAGAGCACCAGAGAGATGCCCTTCCCACGAAATATGAAGCTCGCCTGGGAAAATCCCCCATATCATACTCCCATAAGCAAAGGTAACAAGTAGTGAAAGAGCGGCGAGAGCTTTCCGACGGACACGCCATCCGCGAAAGATGAGATAAGCGCCGAAGACGTAGATCAATCCACTCGCACCAATATGGTAAGCAGGACGGGCAATTAGCCATGTGAGCAATCCACTAAAAATCCAACCTAAGAAGAGGACTTGAAATGCTTCGCGCGGATAAAAGTAAAAGAGCGCAACCCCCAGTAGGGAGAGCGCTATACTATTGGAAAGGGCATGCTCGAGATCGACATGAAGCAACGGGCTGAGTACCACACCAACAAGACCTGCAACAGTTCGCGGATAAATACCTAGCCAATAGAGCGAACCGCCCTCTGTATTGATAGCAATAAAGTAGACCAGCCACAATAATACCAAGAGGAGAGCTGGCATAAGTACCGCAACTCTGAGCCGCCGTTTCGCAATTTGTTCCCTGAGGTCTAACACAGCGCAACAATCTTACTAGTTGTTGTCTTCCTCTTTTTCATCTTCTGGGATCTCTTTGTCCAGGAGTGTCATTTCATCAATATCTTCAGAGACGTTGATAATATGATCTCCCATTCTTTCACACTGCGAATACAGGTCGCTGTAAAAGACTCCCGCCTCGTACGTATAGACCCCGTTTTCGACATTTTCGAGGTGCTTACGCTTCAATTCATTACGGTAGTTGTCTATCGCTTCTTCGCATTTTTTTGCCGCATCGATGTCTACCGCCATATTATTTGTGAGGTTATTTATCATGACGTTAAAGGCACGATCTACGAGATCTAGCATAACATCTAGATGCCTTAGTATGTATTCGTTGAACCATAAGTCCGCCTCTCTTTTACGCTTGAGGATTTTCCCCGCATTGTGGCAACAGTCTGCTATGCTCTCTATGTTGCTAATTATTTTCATCAATGCGTTCACTTGCTGACGGGCTTTGTCGCTCAATTCAGAGGTATGCAGACGTCCTAAATAGTTTCCTATCTCGACCTCCATTCGGTCGCTTATATTCTCGTATTTAAGGATACGTTCATAGGTTTTGTGAAGCTCTTTATCATTGGCGGGATCGAGCATTCGTTGCACAAATACATACATGCGATGTACGCGTCTGGCGTAACCCGCCACTTCTTGCCAAA
>CAUVMY010000270.1:0-2845 GCA_963552845.1 uncultured Bacteroidia bacterium | reverse complement strand
ATAGACTATGTATTTTCTCTCGAAAACGATCCGTCTACTTGGACCTCTGGAACACTCCTCGCACCCATTTCTCGCCACACCATCACACAGATGGTAAACGTTACCCCCTTAATAGCCGAAAGTACACAAGTGCGTTTTGTCTTGCATGACCACCCTAACCAAGAACCATTAGGGCTTTTCGATCTATTCAATATTGACCTTATCAACCAGAATGCCTCTATGGGACTTATCGTCTATCCCGAGGAGAAGCGGAATTGTGGTCTCGCAACGCAAGCTTTAGCGCTTCTCGAGCATTATGCCTTTCAACACGTCCAGTTGCATTCGCTCTACGCCGAAATCTTTGCCGAGAATATCCCTTCTTTAAAACTTTTTCTCTCTGCGAACTACGAAATAATAGGAACAAAAAAACAGTGGATACGCCGTTACCCAAACCATTTTCATGATGTAGTATGCCTACAAAAAGTAAGCGAAATATAGCACCATGGCGCATTCAATAAAAAATGAAGTGAGCGAGGTTGAACTGAGACGTACGATGAGAGAATACGCATGAGACGTGTTGCATAACGAGTCAGTGCGATTGTCTGCATGTAGATTCACCAAACGAACCTCATACATACGTATAGTCCGACGGGGTTATTTAGACGGACTGTAAACACAAATCCTCTCTTTTCGTTACTTTTGTAAGACAAGAGAAAGTTATTACGGAGGACTTGGTATATGAGTTACTTATTCACTTCCGAGAGTGTCTCGGAAGGGCATCCCGATAAAGTTTCCGATCAGATATCCGATGCACTCGTAGATGAGTTTCTACGGCGCGACCCTCATTCTAAAGTGGCTTGCGAGACACTCGTAACCACAGGGCTTGTAATCCTTGCGGGGGAAGTACGCACTACAGGGTACGTAGATGTGCAACAAACAGCGCGCGAGGTGATAAATGATGTCGGTTACACAAAGGCAGATTATAAGTTTGATGGTGGAAGTTGTGGAGTTATTTCAACCATTCATGAGCAATCGCCCGACATCAATCAAGGGGTTGTGCGTGCGGCTGCCGAAGATCAGGGTGCTGGCGATCAAGGTATGATGTTTGGATACGCTTGCCGCGAGACTTCCGAGTATATGCCCATGGGGATTAGTCTGGCGCACCTCTTTGTTTCAGAGCTTGCCAAAATTCGGCACGAGGGGCGCGAAATGCTCTACCTTCGTCCTGATTCTAAAAGTCAAGTCACGTTGCAGTATGACGATCAGCGGAAACCTGTACGCTTAGAAACCTTGTTGCTCTCTACGCAGCACGACGAGTTCCCCAGCGAAGCTATTATGCAGCGTGAGATTGCGAACGACGTACAAAAAATTCTGTTGCCGCGTGTATTAGATCGACTTTCGCCAGAGGAACGAAAAGTCTTTTCGGGCGATTATCGTCTTTTGGTAAACCCAACGGGTAAGTTTGTGATAGGTGGACCGCACGGCGATACTGGGCTTACGGGGCGTAAAATAATTGTAGATACCTATGGCGGACGGTGTGGTCACGGTGGCGGGGCTTTTTCGGGTAAGGATAGCTCCAAGGTAGATCGGTCTGCTGCTTATGCAGCACGCCACATAGCCAAAAATATTGTAGCAGCTGGCATTGCCGACGAGGTGGAGGTGCAGGTAGCCTACGCTATTGGGGTTGCACAACCCGTCAGCGTGATGGTCAATACGCGTGGCACAAATCGTCTGAAAATAACCGACGTGGAATTGGGAGAACGCATCCGTGCGATCTTTGATCTCCGCCCCGCTAAGATCGTAGAGCGCTTCGGTTTATTATATCCCATTTTCCGTCCCACGTCGACCTACGGACACTTCGGGAGAAAAGCTTACGATGCACCCGTAGAACTCCTATACAATGGTGTGTCGACTACGAAGACGGTAACTTTCTTTGGTTGGGAAAAATTGGACTACGTTGACCAGTTGCGACGTGAGTTCGCCTTGTAGAACGAAATTGGAACAATATGGCACGATACGATGTAAACGTCCACAGTGAGTTTGGAGAACTAGAGTGTGTAGTGGTACATACGCCAGGCGCTGAGGTCGAAAACATGTCGCCCGATACGGTGAAAGAAGCACTGTACAACGACATTTTGAGTTTGGAATACACAAGAGCTGAACATGCGCTTTTCAAAGGGGCGCTGAGCCAAGTAACACACGTAATAGAAGTAGAAGATCTGCTTGTTGAAGTTCTCGATAATACAGAGGAACGTAAACAACTCCTTGCTAAGCTTATGCCTAATGATGCTCCCGACTTACTTCGCGAAGAGCTTTTATCGCAGTCGTCGGCTAAACTGGCAAAATCGCTCTTAGAGGGTGTAATGTTGCCCAACATGTCTCGTACAGGCTATGCTAAGGTAGAAGAACGCTATGTACTTCCTCCACTGTATAACTTCTACTTTATGCGCGATGCGTCGATCTCGGTATACAACCGAGCCCTCATAGGGCGTATGTTAAACCACGTACGTTGGGGCGAGGCTGTGATTATGGCATCCATTTTTAGCAAATCGCGCAGTGTACATGCAGCAGAGGTTATGAACCCATACGAAGGCGAGCCTGTGGCAAACCTGAAGATAGAAGGAGGGGATGTACACATTGTCCGCAATGATGTACTTATGATAGGGTGTGGGTTGCGCACAAGTATGGCAGGCGTTAAGTATCTGCTTGAGCAGATGAAAGGGAGTATGAAGCATCCGCTGCACATACTAGTACAGGAGTTACCTACCCATCGCGACTCATTCATACACCTTGATATGCTTTTTACGCTCCTAGGTCCAGAACATTGTATGGCTTATAAACCCTTGCTCGAGAGTCCAGAATATCG
>CAUVMY010000269.1:0-2851 GCA_963552845.1 uncultured Bacteroidia bacterium | reverse complement strand
GAAGAACGGAAATAACGAAAGTCATCCGAGGAAGGGTCTTGACGCGCCTGCTCAACCGCAGGACTACTGCCCCCTACTGTAGCTGAAAGCGACGAGATATAAGAAGAAAAGAATGCAGCCTCCGATTCAGAGTTCAAACCGTCCAGTCCCACGTCCTGTTTTGCACGATTGTTCGGGTCGTTGTCAAAAGCCATAACCGTAGACTGCACCTTCGGAACTCGTCCCCATGCCGTGTTTTCAGTCTTTGATGGGTCATCATCTACAGGCAGCCCGTTTTCAAAGAACTTACGTCCATCGCGCAAGATATCCTCCGAGACGTTTCCTAGGTTGAAGTATAGTTCTCCCCCCGTAGTATTGCGATCTTCAGCAAAAGGATCCATTAACCAGAACTCGAGATATTCGATATTCGAATTCTCAAAATCGGTTACTGGTAGTGCTCGCATAATCCCCCCCCAACGCGATGTAGGGCTCTGTAGCGAGCCGTCTGCATTAACTCGCGACGCATCGTAGTTGTATGGGCCACGCTCCGACGGATAGAATGCTAAGTTAAATACGGGTAGCGTAGTGGGCTGTCCCTGTGGTATACTCCGATTGGGGAATAATTCTTGTTCCTCTACCTCGCGCACAAAATGACTGCTTTGTTCGTCTGGGTTATTGCGAATGTGTGAAGGAGTAAGTGACGAATTGCGTAAAAACAAAGGATCTATTGTATACCATGCCAAGCGCGCGCGTTGCATTCCAGAACGTAAATCGTTTACAAATTCGCCTTCGGGGAATAATGCAGTCTGTCCTTGCGGGACACTGGCCAAACTCCATGTATTCCACATACGGAGATCTATAAGCGATTTATTTGCTTCGAAGTCATCCAAATAGACAGCACCACGTTTGTCAAGATGGCTCGACTGTCCTGGGATGAAATGCGCCATTTCAGCATCGAAAGAGAAAGAGGATTTTTCCTTCGTCTCTAAGAATGGGAGCATATCTACTGCGCGCGTGAGCCATGGTACCTCAGTCTCATAAGAGGAATTCAGCCCCCAAATAGTATTCGACATCGCCTCATTGCCGTAGTTCACCTTCTTGGTGAGTGGGCGTTCCGTCAAATTGAGAATCGTTCCGCCTATATGGAATTTATCGTTGAATCGATAATCAAGATGCATACCCACCAAGGTTTTAGTCTGAAAATCTAGTCCTAGGTTGCTCTCAAGCGAAACTTTGATTGGCGTACCTGATTCAAGAAGTCCTTGGTTAAGAATTTTCACCGTACCAAGCAGATAATCTACGACATAGTCGGTATTCTCAACCAAACGCTGTCCGCCAGCCGTAACGACTACAGAGCCTTTCGGTACATTGGGAGCATTCAGCGAAATTTCAGAATTGCTACTAGACTTGTATTCACCACGAATGAGGAACTTGTTCTTTTCGGCGGCTTGTTGTGCACGCGACAAAGTGCTATCATATAACTCGCGATAACACAACTCGTCAGCCACAGTAGGATCGCCTATCTTGTTCGCAAGGTACGCTCCAAAAGGTTCAACCATCGGGAAGATGAAACGTCCCGTAGCAGGAAGTATTGTAACACCTTCAACATAGTCAAACACTCCATCTGGTCCGTAGTCGCCCTGTGAATTCAAGTTGTCTAGATTGAGAACAGAAAGCAGAGGCTCTCGTTGCAGATGTCCCTTGCTCAGGTAGTTGACCTCAGTTCCGATCTCATCATCTTGGTAGAGTACATCGAGCTGGAAATCCTTCTTTGCCAACTGGAAAGCGCCAAGCGAGTAGATGTTTTTCATCATCAAACGCCACGTGGGCATGGCTGGCGATAAATCAGTCCCTTTAAGAAGTTTCACCACCAAAGCGTCTGGCGCATTGATTCCGTCAGTTGAGAGCTCACCTACTTTGTAGGTACGCCCCTGATAAGTATATTCGTAAGCTACAGCCAAAACCTCGTCAGCATTAAGCGACATGTTCAGGGAGATGAAGCCGAGCTTTGTATTCAGCGTATATTCGTTGGGGCGCAACTTACGTGCGCTCTCCAACTTTTCATAATCTTGTCCGTTCTGAAAATTCTGGGCAGATAAAGGGGCTAGGATAGCGGTAACATCAGAGAGGGAACGAATGCCTGCATAAGGTCCTTGAGTCATATCATTATACAGGGTATTGCTACCATTGCTCGGAAGCCGTTCTCCTGCCACGGGATGTACAACCGCATTGGAGAAAATATTGCTTCCCACTTCCGCTAAATCGACGAAGGCGACCACATCACGCGAATCGTCAAAGCGTCCTTGTTTGTTCGTTACCCAAACCTCGATCTTCTGGATCTCGATCCCTGAACCGACTAATGGTAACTGACTAAGCGCTTGGTCGTAGCGGTCGTAAAAATACTTGGAGAGGAAGAAATGCCTATTGGCTTCATACTGGTCTGCACGTACTTCGAAGGTTTTTGTTTGTGCCCCCCCTTTTACCTCAATAGTTTGTGCTTGCCCCTTGCGTTGGGAGAGCACTGTGGAAACATTCAAACGTCCGAACTTCAGATCTGTTCGGAAACCAAACAGACTTTGACTCCCAGTGATCAATGAACCAGGAAGCGGCATAGAGACGTTCCCCGCTTCAATCTTTTGAATAATCTCGTCCTCATGCCCCGTATATTCAACCTTTACATTCGTTTCAAAATCAAACGTAGCCTCGGTATTATACTTCACATCCAAACGGAGTTTATCGCCAATACGCCCAGTGAGGTTGATCTGTAGCTTAGTATCAAAATCAAAAGTGGTATTGCTACGCATGTCTTCGGGCAGAGCGTAGTTCTCGGTATTCGAATGGGTGATGCCAAAAGTTAACTCCGCCGACCCTT
>CAUVMY010000268.1:0-2872 GCA_963552845.1 uncultured Bacteroidia bacterium | reverse complement strand
CTACGAATATTGGATAGCGCGCACAAAAGATCCCTTCCTCACAGAACGAGCTCTCCAGCTCTCAGGAGGCTTATCATTAGAAAACATGAGAGCTGCGTCAGCACTTCTTTTAGAGTACAGAGATTTTGCCTCTTTCTGTAAAACTGGAACTGACGTACACACTACATTGTGCCGCCTTACCGAGTCACAATGGATAGTTCAAGGACATCTTTGGATCTACCGAATTACAGCAGACCGTTTTTTGCGCAACATGGTTCGCGCAATAGTAGGAACTCTCCTTGAGGTAGGGCGAGGGAAACTCTCCCTCCATACGTTTCGCGAAATAATAGAGGCAAAAGATCGCGGGCGTGCGGGAGCGAGCGTGCAACCGCAAGGTCTTTATCTTGTCAATATTGAATATGCTGAATTCAAGTCACAAATGCAACCGTCCTGTTAAACTCAACTTTACAATAATAAAGCGTACTGTTTTTTATTGAATTTGAGGTAGTTGATTGTTTACAAAAGTTGAGTTATAACTTCTCGATCGGGAAAAACTATGAAGCATATCATTCGTAAAAGAACCTTAATACCCACCCTTGTACCCTGTATACAGATCATTGCGGGAAAACACTAACTTTGCGTCAGCTAGACTAAAAAGGTGGGGGTGGTAGGTTTTGGCAAATCCGTCGCGTTCTTTGCTAGTGCTCTATACAGGGGGTACTATCGGTATGAAGGAGAATCCACTTACAGGTGGTTTAGCTCCCTTTAACATTACACAGCTGGAACGAGAAGTTCCTGAAGTCTTAAAGTTTGGTTATCAACTACAGACACGCCCTCTCTATCCACTTCTAGACTCATCAGATGCTGATCCAAGTTTTTGGAAGCGTTTGGCTAAGGAGATCTATGATAACTATGATCTCTTTGATGGCTTTGTAGTGCTTCATGGCACTGATACGATGGCGTATACAGCCTCAGCCTTAAGTCTTATGCTCCGTGGGCTAAATAAGCCCGTAGTGCTTACAGGTTCGCAGCTGCCTCTCGGTGCCATTCGTACGGATGGCAAGGAAAACTTGCTCGGTGCATTAGAGATTGTTGCAGAGCATCTGGAAGGTAAACCGCGCGTACCTGAAGTGAGTATCTTTTTCGATCATCGCCTTTTCCGAGGAAACCGTACTACAAAGTTCGGAGCGGCTCGATTTGATGCCTTTCGTAGTTACAATTACCCGCTATTGGCAGAGGCGGGCATCAATATTGTCTACAACGATGAGGTAATGCTCCCTTGGCGTGACGAAAAGTTGACGCTTGTTGATAGCTTTGATACAAACGTGGCAACACTCTACCTGTTTCCAGGGATGGAAGCGGCTTATGTACAATCGCTCCTGAGCATGAAAGATTTGCATGGCGTTGTGCTAAAGACATTTGGGGCTGGTAATGCGCCAAGCGCTCGGTGGTTTTTACGGGCAATAGAAGAAGCTATAAAGCAAGGGGTAGTCTTTTTGAATATCTCTCAGTGTCAGGCAGATAAAGTATCTATGGGGTCGTACGATACGGGACTGGGGCTCGCACACATGGGGGTCATTAGTGGCGGCGATATGACCTACGAGTCGGCAATATGTAAACTCATGTTAGCTTTGGGGGCGTGTCAGACGAAGGAAACGCTCGTTAAATATCTCGAAGCCAATGTTGCGGGTGAACGGAGTTAAGGAGCAGGATTTTCAAAAATATTGTAAATTGCGGTGCGATTGGGTGTTAAATTAGGTTTAGAGGAGAGGTGGCCGAGTGGTCGAAGGCGCACGCCTGGAAAGTGTGTATACCTCAAAAGGGTATCGCGGGTTCGAATCCCGCTCTCTCCGCAGGAATTCTAAGAAGTAGAAAAATCGTTAGGTACGAACACAAAATTACGGCGAGTCTATGAAGAAGTTACTTATGTTCAGTTTGACGTTACTCCTCATGTTAGGAGCAGCGCGTGTTTTGATGGCGCAAACGCCTGACAGTATGGCTAGTGTGCCAGACAGTGCAGCAGTTGTATTGGATGTGACTACTGCAGACAATGTCAATCCCATGTTGGTGGATCCCAACGCAGATGTACCGTTGCATCAACAGCTAAAGACTAAGTTCATTGAAGGGGGACCAAGTTTCATGGGGGTCATTCTACTACTCCTAATCTTAGGTCTGGCTATCGCCATTGAGCGTATCATTTACTTAAACTTAGCAACGACCAACACAACAAAGTTGCTGCGTAAAGTAGAAAACGCATTGAACGACGGCGGAGTTGAAGCAGCTAAAGAGGTTTGTCGCAATACACGCGGTCCCGTTGCTAGCATCTTCTACCAAGGGTTAGATCGCGCTGGAGAAGGTATTGAGGCTGTTGAGAAGTCTGTTGTTTCTTATGGCTCTGTGCAAATGCAACAACTTGAAAGCGGTCTTACCTGGATCTCTCTTTTTATTGCGCTTGCTCCTATGTTCGGTTTTATGGGAACTGTCTTAGGGATGATCTCTGCATTTGATGCTATCGAAATTGCGGGCGATATTGCACCTTCTCTCGTGGCAGGAGGTATCAAGATAGCCTTGATTACTACAGTCTTTGGTCTTGTAGTAGCGGCCGTTCTTCAAATATTCTATAACTACATTCTTTCTAAGATAGATAGCATCGTGATGCGCATGGAAGATGCCTCCATCTCACTAGTTGATATCTTAGTACGCCACAACAAACTGTAGTTTGTAAAACAAGGAGTCTGAAGTATGTCTGATAAAGCTATTAAGCGCGTCTTGCGTATCTTTCTGGGCTTACTTCTCTTAGTCTCGGTTGTCCTGAGCATCTTTTTTGTTGTCAAGATTTCAGGTACCGATGAACGAGAGGCGCTCATGAATGCTATCGAGCCTGTGATTGACT
>CAUVMY010000267.1:0-2878 GCA_963552845.1 uncultured Bacteroidia bacterium | reverse complement strand
CATGAGAACGGGACTCGCCTTCACACATGCCTCACGGTATGCCTGCTTAGCACACAACTCGAAAGACAACTGATCAGAGTCTACGGGATGGAAAGAACCGTCTTTCAGAATGATCTTCAAACTCGTCATTTCATAGCCTGCGAGGGGACCATTCTTCATTGCTACTTCGAAACCCTTCTGTACAGAGGGGATAAATTCCTTAGGAATATTCCCCCCTTTCACTTCATCAACAAACTGCAACCCTTCAACCCCCTCATCAGCGGGTAACATCTGGAAGACTATATCTGCAAACTTACCACGTCCTCCTGTTTGCTTCTTAAAGACTGAACGATGATCAACAGGCGCTGTAATAGCTTCGCGGTAAGAGACCTGCGGTTCTCCCATATTGACCTCTATCTTCTCTTTTTCCTTCAGCTCGCCCATACGAACCTCAAGATGCAACTCGCCCATTCCAGCAATGATGGTCTGTCCACTCTCCTCATCAGTATAGAAGTGGAAAGAAGGATCTTCTTCGGCCAATGACATTAAACCTTTTTCTAAGGTAGCTACATCAGACTGCTTCTGAGCTTCAACAGCGACCTTGATAACAGGTTCTGGGAAATTGATCGCCGCCAAGAGTAACGGATGCTTTTCGTCACAGAGCGTGTCGCCTGTCTTAAGATCTTTAACTCCTTGCAATGCGCATATGTCGCCTGTTTCGCAGACATCAATTGCGATTTGTTTGCCAGCATTAAGCTGCGAGAGACGACTAATACGGACTTTGCTACGCGAGCGCATATTGTAAACCACATCGCCCGACTTTAACGAGCCACTATATACACGCACAAAAACCAACGAACCGAAATCGCTCTGCACGATCTTGAAAACTAAACCACTAAAAGGCGCATCTGGGGACACCTTACGGATTTCTTTTTCTTCAGGATTGTTGGCATTCATCGCCTCCACTTCTTCCTTGTCAATTGGACTGGGGAGATAAAGACAAACTGAATCCATAAGGCGTTCTACACCAATATCACGTTTTGCTGAACCACACATCACAGGCACAATAGTACGCGACAAGGTTCCCTTACGAATCATCTCGCGCAATTCGTCTTCTGTGATAGAAGCAGGATCGGAGAGATATTTATCCATAAACGCATCATCTAACAGCGCCACAGACTCTAGTAGGTGATTACGATATTCTTCTACCGTATCTTTAAGATCGGCAGGAATAGTTGTCTCAAGCATATCAGGGTACTTAGCATTCGCATCCTTTAAGCGCCACTCATATGCCTTCAATGTCACAAGATCAACAACCCCAGTAAATGATGCTTCGTGACCAATGGGGATCTGAATAGGGCAAGGGTTAACGCCGAGTCGCTTCTTCATCTGATCCAATACAGCAAAGAAGTTAGCACCATCGCGATCCATCTTATTCACGAAAGCTATTTTCGGTACGCCATATCGTTCAGACTGTCTCCATACCGATTCGCTCTGTGGCTGTACTCCTCCAACGGCACAGAAGACGGCAACTGCACCATCAAGCACACGTAAACATCGCTCTACCTCTACGGCAAAGTCAACGTGCCCTGGCGTATCAATCAAATTAAACTGATACATTCGAGAACCAACTTTCCAATTGAAAGTCGTAGCAGCTGAGGTAATGGTAATTCCACGTTCGCGTTCTGCCGTTAGATAGTCCATTGTGGCAGAACCTTCGTGCGTTTCCCCTATTTTATGAGTTTTTCCTGACAAAAACAACATACGCTCCGATACGGTAGTTTTACCCGCATCAATGTGCGCCATAACCCCTACGTTGCGTGTCAGCCCCAGATCTTTACCCATCTACTCTATAATCCTATAAATATACTTCTACTAACGGCGGAAATGCGCAAAAGCTTTATTTGCTTCAGCCATTCTATGCAACTCTTCCATCCTGCGGTAAGCCGCACCTTCTTTGTGGTAAGCAGCCATAATTTCTGCCGCAAGTTTTTCGCTCATACTGCGTCCTGAACGTTTGCGAGCCGCATTGATCATATTCTTCATCGCAAGACTGACCTTACGTTCTGGACGGACTTCCTGTGGAACTTGTAGGTTTGCACCACCGACACGACGGCTACGTACCTCGAGCTGTGGAGTTATTTCCAACAATGCTTCACGCCAAATTTCTAGTGCTGGCTTTCCTTCTGTAGCCATCTTGTCTTCAACAATCTTAATAGCATCATAGAAGATTCCGAAGGCTATACTTTTCTTACCATCATACATGAGATGGTTGACAAAACGGGTTACCTCAACGTCCGAATAAGTAGGATCAGGTAACAGAATACGCTTTTTTGGCTTACTTTTTCTCATTGCTTAACTACACTCCAGAAACTCTTACTTACTCTTAGGACGCTTAGCACCATATTTAGAACGGCGTTGTCTGCGACCTTCTACCCCAGAGGCATCCATAGTACCTCGTACTAAGTGGTAACGCACTCCAGGTAAATCTTTCACCCTTCCGCCACGTACAAGCACGATAGAGTGCTCTTGCAAATTGTGTCCTTCTCCTGGTATATAGGCGTTGACCTCCTTACCATTACACAATTTCACACGCGCAACTTTGCGCATAGCCGAATTTGGTTTTTTAGGCGTCGTGGTATAAACACGCACACAAACACCATGACGTTGAGGACATGCATCGAGCGCTGGAGCCTTACTTGTCGTCTCAAGCACTGTACGCCCTTTTCTTACTAACTGCTGTATCGTTGGCATACTCTATCTAATCTATATACTTAGCTACAAAAACGATCGCAAAGATACACACAATATCGCAGACAACCAAAAAAGGCTGAATATTCGGATAGAGCACAGTTGCAAAACAGAAAATTAAAAGTTACGCAAATAGATTTGAGTAATT
>CAUVMY010000266.1:0-2892 GCA_963552845.1 uncultured Bacteroidia bacterium | reverse complement strand
AGTATTCGTCAAAGGCTATGAGTACGTTTTTGTATTCGTGTACGGCGTTGTCTAGTGAGGGGAGGGTGCTGTTGGCGAGGTTCATGAGCACGGGGCTTCGGAAAAAGAGCTTGGAGAGGGAACGTAGCATGACGGATTTGCCAGTGCCGCACTTTCCGAATGCGTTGAGTAGGGGGACCATCCCTGCGGTCTCTTGTACGATGTCGCGGAATAGGGAGGTGAGCATAAATAGTATGCCTACGCGCCCGTTCTCCCCAAATACGCGCAGGAACTGGCGTTGCCAGTGGCTAAACTTGGTGTCTGAGAAGTGTGCGGCAAATTTGCGTCGGTTGCGGTTTTCTAGTGCATATTCGTTGATGCGGTTTGCGGAGGAGGAGTAGTAGGTGCGGTTGCCAATTTTGATGGTGCCGTATTCGGAGAATTCGCGGTAGCCTTCGTGGGGTACGTATACGCCGTTGCTCCAGACCCAGAAGCCGTCTTCTTGCCATCCCATTTGTGAGATACCTTTGCAGGGTGTGCATTCGTTGAGAATGAGCCGCCACAGACCGATGGTGTCTGTTTTGTCGCCAAAGAATTCGTAGTTCCCGAATTTGCCGAAGAATAGTCGTGCGTCGCTCTCTGTCTTGAAGCTTTTGGCATCTCCTGCTAGTTCGATGTACTGTCGTTCGCCTGCGATGTTCTCGATTTCGATGAGTCGGTGTGTTGTTCCTTCGGTGGCAATAAAGAAGAGTCCGCGTGCGATGAAATTGGAGAGGAGGGTAACCGCGCCGTTCGTGCTTAAACGCCACATTACGCCATTGTGGCGCGCCACACCATATTCTCGGAGTTGAAGAGCTACTTCGCTGCCATCTGTCGCGTCGGGAGGAGTAAGTTCGCGCCCACCGATTGTAAAGCTCTGGGGCTTTTGTTGGGCGGTGTTTTTCAGTAGGTCTTGCCACTGTTTGCGGGGTTTGAAGGTTGCGCCCAAGAGGTTTACGTAGTACTGTTGTGTGGGGGCATCTTGTGCATTGAGCACTTCGCCTACGGTGGCGTAAATTTGGCGGAGGGTGAACAAATCGGGCGCTTTGCTTAAGTTGGAAGTTGAAAGTTTTAAGTTTGAAGTATTCTCACTTCCTACTTCCAACTTCGTACTTGCGCCATTGGGCGCAGTGCTTTCTATTTGATGTTTTACGTAGAATAGTAGTGCGTCTTGTTGTGCAGCTCTTATAAGCTGTTCGGCATTCTCAGGCGCGGAGCGCTCTGAATTACGAATTACAAATGACGAATTACGAATGAGGGACTCTGTTACTTTTCCACTCGTCACTCGTAACTCGTCACTTTCTCCTTCCCTACTTCCTACTTCCAACTTCCTACTTTCTTTTTGCGCCTTTGGCGCAAAGAGGGAGTCGGGGTCGTCGCCTTTATTGCCGAGCAGTGCTATTGAGACGGCGAAGCCTTTTTTGAGGAGGGCAAGCGAGTCTTTGAGAGCGGCGGCGATGCCTGCTTGGTCGTTGTCGGGTATTATTATGATGTTCTGTGCGCCTGCGCGTTTGAGGAGGGCGATTTGTTCGTCGGTGAGTGCTGTGCCCATACGGGCTACGGCAGAGTTTACGCCGACTTCGTGTAGGCGCATTACGTCGGTATAGCCCTCTACGAGGTGTGCGGTTTGTGTTTTGTGGATGGTGCTGCGTGCCTCGGCGAGTCCGAAAAGTATGTTCCCTTTTTTGAAAAGGGCTGAGGCGGGCGAGTTTATGTATTTGGGGGCGGAGCGCTCTGAATTACGAATTACAAATGACGAATTACGAATGGGGGGCTCTGCTGCTTTTTCACTCGTCACTCGTAACTCGTCACTTTCTCTTTCCCTACTTCCTACTTCCAACTTCCTCCATTGGGCGCAGTGTTGTTTAGGGCGCGAGCTGCAAATCCGACGACGTGCCCCCAGTGGTTGGTAATGGGGATGAGGAGGCGGTTCTCGAAGGGTGAGTAGAGCGAGCCGTCTTTTTTACTGTGGGTGAGGAGTCCGAGTTCTAGAAGTTGTTCTGTGCTGTTGTTGTCTGCTGCCCAAGCGCGTAGAGTGCCGTGGGGGAGGTAGCCGAGCCCCCATGTTGCGCACCAGCTTTTGGGGTTGTGTGGGTTGCCGAAGCGGGCAATGAGGGCTGCGCTCAAGTTGGAAGTTGGAAGTTTTAAGTTTGAAGTATCCGCACTTTCTACATTCTGTGCTTTTTCACTCGTCACTCGTGACTCGTCACTTTCTCCTTCCCTACTTCCTACTTCCAACTTCCTACTTGTATCATTGGGCACAGCGTTGTTGAGGGTTTGTATGCTGAGGGTGCGGATGGTGTTGAGGGTTTGTTGTAGGGTTCGGAGGTGTTCGTCTTCTTGTGTGGTGCGTGTATTGTGTTGTGGGGCATCTTGATAGGTGAGCTCGATGTGGAATGTCTCGGCGAGTAATTGGCAAGCTTGGGCAAAGGGTACGTTTTTGTATTGCATAACGAAGCCGATATTATCGGTATGCGCGCCACAGCCGAAGCAGTGGAGATGATCCGAATAAAGATGACACGAAGGAGTCTTCTCGGCGTGAAAGGGACAACAAATAGTGTTGTTCGGGCTGGGTGTGAGATGAGTATAACGCTCAACAACCTCCGCTATGGGAAGCTCTTGTAGTCTTCTGATAGAAATATCGTCTAACCTCCTCATTTCCTCGCCTTTATCTGGTTTCCGTTTCGCTAAGATTTAGTTAACATAAATAGCGATTATCACCTTCTAACTATGAGGAGCTTACACTGTAAAATTCTCTAATTCAATGATTGGTATGGTTAAGGAATATGAAACAGAAAAATGAAATGAAAGTATATAGTAAATTATTGGTGTCCAGTAAACCTTTTTTCATAAGGGCAAAAAAACGGGGCGGAT
>CAUVMY010000265.1:0-2904 GCA_963552845.1 uncultured Bacteroidia bacterium | reverse complement strand
TTTGTCATCTACCCATTTGTATTTCGGCATAAAGAGGTCGTATAGTGTTCCTCCCTCCTTGTATACATTGTAGCCAGAGATATAACCATACTTATCGCGTTTCCATTCGTCTGGGAGTTTGTCTAGTCGATTCTTGACAACACCACCGTTTACATATATAGACCAGACGATATTGCGATCGCGATAAGGTATTCCTCGTAACTCGAAATCAATACCGCGGTTGGACATAGCTCCGATGTTGTCCCAGTATGACGAATAACCCGATGACAGAGGCACAGTAACTTGGAAAAGCATGTCGGTCACCTTGCGCTGATAGAGATCTATACTTCCCGTGAGTCGGTGCTTAAAGAATGCAAACTCAACCCCCACATTAATATTGTGGCTCGTTTCCCAGGTAAGATCTGGATTTCCTTTGCGGTAGAAACTACTTGCATACCGATTATAGTTGTTTGTAAGACGGAAGAGATCTAGATACGGGAAGGTGTAGCCTACTGGCAAGTTATCATTCCCTTGTATTCCGTAACTAGCTTTCACTTTCAAAAGATCTAAGAAACTACGGGTAGATTCCATAAATGGCTCATTAGAGAGCAACCACGAAACTCCAACACTACCGAAATTCCCCCATCTATGCTTCTCTGCAAAATTTGAAGATCCATCGCGACGGAAAGAAGCCGTTAGGAAGTAGCGCTCAGCCCAGTCGTATTGCAAACGTCCTAAGAAACCTTCAACGCGGTAAGCATCATGCAACGATGACGTACTTGGCGAGTTGATTGCTCCACTCAGCTCTCTATTCTTAGGACGATATTGCCCCGTTTTAGACCCACTCATCTCATAATCATCCCTCTCGTAATATTCGTGTCCGATTAAGGCATCGATATGATTGTCGCCATACGCATGATTCCACGTCAAGAGCTGCTGAATATTGAATGTGGTCTGACGTTCAAAAGTCTTAGAGATTTCCCCTCCAACATCCGCATACTGACCATAGAATGGATTCTGCGACTCTGTCGCATACGTATTATCCGCATCAAAACCGCCATTGAGCGAAAAACGGAATCCGTAAGGCAAGATGAGATCTGCATTGCTACGAACACTAATAATATGCGCAACCTTATCGTTTAGGTCGTAAGTATTCATTGCAAGCGGGTGTGCATTTCCCATAAAAGGACGTCTATACAAACCAGGGAATTCGCCTGAACCGAAATCATAAATAGTTCTACCTGTAGGGGTTTTCAAAATATTCTTGTTTGCATCGCGCACATAAAGGGGATAAATAGGTGCGGCGAAATTGGTCATTGCAAAGATATTAGCAGACGATCTTCCCGATGCCGTAATGTCTGCATCAAGCTGGTTTGTCTTATAGCCCGAATAAGAAAGGTTAGCACCTAAGTTTAACCATTTCTTGGGGCGATAGTCACCTCTGAGACGCGTTGTAAAGCGCTCGAAGCTCGAACGGACGGTGTACCCCTTATCGTTCAAATAGCCCGACGAGAAGAAGTAATTCGTTTTACTCGAACGCCCAGACAAAGAGACAGTGTACTCCTGACGCATATTGGGTTGGTAGGCCTCTTTATTCCAATCATCAGGTTGCATCCAATATTTATTCCCATCATTACCATCATAAAAAGCACCTACGGTAGCCCCCGAATTCATACGCCACGTGCCATCTCCATTCGATTCAAACCAAGGCGCAGTATCATCTTTTTTGGTAAAAGGAAAATAAATAATCCCTCTAAATCGATGGAGAAGTCTCTTCTCAGTTGCCTTATAAAGCACATCTTCAGGTGCACCAGGATTTGCCTCACTAAAGAAATTGTAGATTGCCTCGAAATATTTAGAAGCATACGCCTTCGGATCTGTTACCTTTTCATAGTCGGGAATTCCACGGAAATTGTAGCCAATTTTTGCCGCAACATTCACATTCATTTGTCCTTCTTCGCGCGCATTCGCTCCACTCTTCGTCGTGATCATAACCACGCCGTTAGCTGCACGAGCACCGTATAGTGCAGCCGAAGCAGCATCTTTTAACAATACCGTACTTTCGACATCGGCAGGGTTTATAGAAGCGATATCTCCATCGAATGGCACACCGTCCACTACATAAAGTGGGCTGCTACTTGCCGAGAAAGACCCCTCGCCACGAATTCGGATAGAAGCAGATTTACCAGGCTGGTTGTCGCCCGAGGTAACAGAAACGCCAGGCACCTTACCACTCAGTGCATTCAAGACGTTCGACACCTGCTTTCTTTCCAGCTCAGCACTTCCAACAGCCGTTGCCGACCCCGTAAAAGTACTTTTCTTGGTCTTACCGAAAGCCACGACCATAACCTCGTCGATCTCCTCGCTGGCTGTCTGCATCACAACGTTAATAGTTGTCTGCTCGCCAACAGTGATCTCTTGGGTCTCATACCCTGTATAGGTAAAGACCAGTACAGTCTCAGGTCCTGCAACGCGAACTGTATAACGCCCATCAGCGTCGGTTACTACCCCCGTTTGCGTCCCTTTTACCTGTACGGCCAGCTGAACCATGGGTTCGCCATCCTCTGCCGAGGTAACGACTCCCGTTACTGTGCGCTGCTGACCCAACGCACACCCAATCCACGTCAGTAACGACGCGAGTAGTAGTACTACTTTTCTCATACAGCTATCTTTTTATAAGTTAATAATTATGCCTGTTTCTTTACCATTCTCAAGAGAACCAACAACGCTTTGAGGTCTTTCGTCAAAATGCAGACGCGAGTAGGTAATTCTACCGTTGCACTTCTAAAAAGAATTCTCTACTCAAAATTAAAAAGAATTTTTTATTCGGGAGTAACTTTTCTGCTTTTTTTTCGTCGCACGGCGAAAGAGTGCAAACTCAATAGATGACAAAAAGAGATAGAGACGTTGTTTAACAGCCTATAG
>CAUVMY010000264.1:0-2942 GCA_963552845.1 uncultured Bacteroidia bacterium | reverse complement strand
TCTCCTGTTCAATCTTTGTAGATGGTACAAGCGATAACGTTTCGGAGAGCAAGCTATTGTAGCGCCTATGAAAATAGACGCTCGTCCATGTAAAACCCAACACAGAGCTCGTGACTAAGGGTACTTTCCAATAATCGCCATTGATTATTTGCCCCGACCCTGGCAATATAAGAGCTGACAGTGCCACTGTTGGCAGAGAGAGCGAGTCGCAAAATCGACGAAAACGCGACTTAGGAGAAGAATGAAAAAAAGGAGCTTCTGTTTTTTCATGTAAAGGTGCACTAGAAACTCTCTCCTCAGTTGAGGAAAAACGAACGGCACTCACAGTATCCGTTATTACACTCTGCACGCTTTGTAGTGAATCGGCTTTTAATTGTACACTATCTTGCGTCCTTGCCTTCGTCGTAGTTAGCAAACAAAGCGAAGCGCATAAAGCAATGCGGAGAATGCTTGCATTGCTCGGTCTTATTTTTTTTTTTAGCTCCCCTTTGCCCTTCATTGTAGCACATTAGCCCTCTTGCAAGAGCTTCCGCATCAATTCTTTTCTCTCGCCTTCTGTGCGGAACGAAAGGACTATTTTCCCGCTTCCCTTTTCATTCCCATTAACTTTCACTCCCCAGCCAAAGCGTTTTTCTAGCGAAGTCTGCATCTCCTCTACGTAGCCTAAATTTTGTGGCACTGTAGTATTCTCTTTTCCATCTAGCACAGCAGAGCCACTTGCGTCAAGCTCCTTAATTTGTGTAAGCTCGCGAACCAATTCTTCGCATTTCCGCACGGAGAGACCTTCCTCCAAGATGCGATGCATCAGTTGCAGCTGAAGCTCGTGATCTTCGAGCCCTAAAAGAGCTTTGGCGTGCCCCATAGAGAGGGTACGAGTACGTATGTTTAGCTGAATCTCGGCGGGGAGCTTCAACAAGCGCATATAGTTCGAGATCGTCGCACGATTCTTACCCACGCGCGGCGAAAGCTCCTCTTGCGAAAGGTGGCATTCATCTAAGAGACGTTGGAAACTAAGGGCTATTTCTATGGCATTAAGGTCAGAACGCTGTATGTTCTCCACGAGTGCCATCTCCACCATGCCCTGATCATCGGTTTCACGCACGTAAGCGGGGATACTTGTGAGCCCTGCGCGACGCGAAGCACGAAAACGTCGTTCACCTGAGATTATTTGGTAACGCCCTCCTTCAATCGTCCGTACTGTAATAGGTTGTATAATCCCAATCTTAGCAATAGAGTCGGCGAGTTCCTGAAGTTCTTCCTCACTAAACTCAGTACGAGGTTGGAAAGGGTTGACCTCGATTTGTGTAAGCGGAATTTCGCGTACCGCTACAATTTGCTGCGCTGCAGGAGTCGTATACTGGGCGTTGGCTCCTCCCAATATGGTATCAAGACCTCGCCCTAATGGATCTGTTTTTTTAGACATCTCAGAATCGCTTAGTTTGCTGCCGTCTGCTCCGACTCATTCCGACGGATCAATTCTAGAGCCAAATTGGTATAACACTGTGCCCCTGCCGAAGTAGCATCATAAAGAATTACAGGCTTACCGTGACTGGGCGCTTCGCTAAGTCTAACGTTACGGATTATTATGGTATCAAAAACCATGTCTTTGAAATGCTGTCTTACCTGTCCGACCACTTGGTTGGCAAGCTTTGTACGAGCATCGTACATGGTAAACAAGAAGCCCTCAATTTTGATATGTGGACTAAAGCGCTCTCCTGTGATTTTGATTGTATTGAGAAGCTTCCCCAACCCTTCGAGCGCGAAATACTCGCATTGTACAGGTATAATTACCGAATCAGCTGCAGTTAAAGCGTTCAGGGTTACTAGACCTAGCGAAGGTGAGCAATCAATAAAGATATAATCGTATTCGGTACGTAGTGGAGCAATCATCCTTCGTAGGATCGTCTCACGTGCTTCAACATCCACTATCTCAAGCTCAGCGCCAACAAGATTTACGTTGGAGGGAAGTAGATCTAGCTTGGGTAATTCAGTATGCACTATAACATCGTGCGGTTCTACCACCCCGATTATACACTCATAAAGTCCTTGTCTCTCTGTAGAGATACCCAACCCCGAGGTAGAATTAGCCTGCGGATCTGCATCTATGAGAAGAACACGTTTCCCTTCAACGGCTAGACAAGCTGACAGGTTAATTGCCGTTGTAGTTTTACCAACGCCCCCCTTTTGGTTTGCGATAGGAATTACTTTCGCCATATTTCGTTCTTATTTGAGGCGCATTTGCTATGCGCCTAAGATCTTGTGCAAAGATAAAGATTAGCCTTTTAACGCGCAGACGCTTGAAAATCGGTAGTATGAGTGCTTAATGTTCATAAGTTGTTATTCGGTGCGTTCGCACAAGCACTGTAAACATGCGAAGCGTGTACATAACTCACTAGCACTCTCCTCTATGCAAGCAGATCGCCTTTGGAATTCCCTCGTATTACCGCATTCGACAACCCCTAAGGGGTTAAAATTATTTTGTATTCGTGTCGCTTTATTGGATTTGAGGTAGCTAGATACATGCGAAAGTTAAGTAAATAAGTTGATTAGCCAAAATTTCGCACTCGCCTATTCAAAAACCATATAAGGGCGAAGACGTTCCAATGTCACAGAATCGACGACGTACGACTTGCCAAACTGTTCTATTGAACCGAATCTACCTCCTAAAGCCTCACGAAAGTGAATAAGTACCTCCGCTTGACGTGCACTAAATCCAAGCGTCTGAAAAGTTGTAACGCTGGCAGTATCTGGGTTAAAAAAGAATAACTCTTTTGAGCTGTGAGCCACTACGGTAACTCGCTTTTTATCATACATACTCGGGAGTGCAATATAGGGTTCTAAACGTTCGTAACCCTTTTCGCCTATAACGAAACAATTCGCCAAACGCTCTTTGTATTGGAATCCCCCTATTTTTGTACGATAGCGGATAATTGTTTGCGCTT
>CAUVMY010000263.1:0-2962 GCA_963552845.1 uncultured Bacteroidia bacterium | reverse complement strand
CACAGCTGAAGGGAAAGAGCGAATATGCCAAGATTGAATTCTATTCAAGTCAGCTCGGAGAATTTAACAGCACTGAACTCCCTTTTAGTATAGATACAATCTTGTCGCTCTACGAAAATGAAAGTCAGCATCTCCACCTTAATTACGTCAGCTACTCACATGAGCTGCATGATGAAATGGGATGGAATCACGACTTTCAATTATTGAAAGCCTCTGATATTTGCTTATTTCGCCACATAGCGCCTAAAGAGAAGCTCCGTAATAGTGGGGAATTACCCTTACTACCTATCAGTTTTGAAGAACAGCGCGGTTTGCGTTGGAAGAGTTTCGTTGTAGAAAATTGGTGAGAACCTCGCTTAGCGCAGTTAAGAATTAAGAACGTTGCGACGCAGATTATCGCTCGTCAAACTATGTTTTTCGCACTGAAAAGAGCAGCACAATCTAGCCAAGGCAGCGCCTCGCTTAAATTACGAATTACAAATGACGAATTACGAATGGAGAGAGCTTATTTTCCGCACTGAAAGTGCAGCACAATCTAGCCCAAGGTAAGCGCACAGTGTGCGCGACACCTTGGGTAAATACCGCATTCCTTCTGTGTGCGCCCTGTAAGGGCAACACATTATAACCCAACATTTCACATTCGGTCAATAATACTCACCGCCGCCGTTCGGCGAGGGACGCTACACATATTAATGTGTTTTGTAGGTGATTATCATGGTATTCCATAAAACATTCTGTGCCTTGGTATGCGAATTACTAATTTTACCTAGTAATTTTTACCTAAGGAAATGAGCCATTTTGACAACTTACAGGAAGAGGAACTAAAGCTCCGCATTGGCGATGCGTTCTTTTCACAATACGACTGTGATACTCGTATTGGAAAAATAGATTTTTGCGTTACCCAAATACAAGACGCAAAGCATGTAATAGCGGGCGAGGCACGCCTCGCCCCTACTGAGGGACGAGAAACAGTTTCGTTGCTGTGGGCAGAAGCAAAGCGTGGTGTTGTTGCCGATATTTACAAACCCCTCGTGCAGCTCATCCTCACCATTGGCAAGGCGCGCACCTTTGAATCCTACCTACCGCCACCCTTCCTTGCAGCGTTTGATGCGGAGAAGATAGCCTTCATCCCTTATAAGGAAATTTTGCCGTTTTTCTCGCAGAATGACTTTAACTGGAACGTGACACCCTCTGATGAGAAGTCGCGCGAATTTGGCTTGCTATACGACGCTATAAAAGCAACCTTAGATAAAACCGCCTACATCTTTCGTTACGATGTACACGAAACCGAGCTACACGAGTTCATAAAACAGCACTTGAGCGAGAGCTCGGAACTCATACAAATCAACAAGAACAACTTCGTGAGCATCTACCAGCGATGGCTGACACAAGTGCAGCCTAGTATTGATGTAAACTGGGAAGGTTTGAAGAAACAAGGGTTAATAGACGGTGATTTCTTTTTGGCAGATTTGCTTTCTACCAACAACCAGACAATAAAAGATGCATTGTATGTCTTATTGCAAGACAACCGATATATCCTCGATCGCAAAGTTGATCTCAATGGACTTTTTAGTGAGAAATATGTTTTTTTCAAAGACCAACAAAAAGCACATACTCAGTTCTGGTGTCTATACCAACGCCCGCCACGCGAGGAGTACTGGGACTACATCATCAAGCGGCGAGACCTCCTAGTGCCGCAAGATGTACGCGAGCGCAAAGGCTCGTTCTTTACCCCAAAGATTTGGGTAGACCTCTCGCAAAAATACCTTGCCGACGTACTAGGCGAGAACTGGCAAGACGAGCACTATGTGTGGGATTGCGCCGCAGGTACGGGTAACCTCCTAAATGGGCTCACGAACAAGTACAACATCTGGGCTTCGACGCTAGACCAGCAGGATGTCGACGTGATGAAAGAACGTATAAAGAATGGTGCTAATCTGCTGGAGAATCACGTCTTTCAGTTCGATTTCTTGAACGATGAGTTTACGAAGCTGCCGCAACCGTTACAGGATATTATAAACGACCCCGAGAAGCGCAAAAAGTTGGTGATTTATATCAATCCGCCGTATGCGGAAGCGGGGAATAAGAAGGTCATAAACAACGACACACTTACTCAAAAGGATGGTGTCGCTGTTAACCATTCAACTTACAAACGTTTTCTCCCCGACATCGGGATAGCTGGACGAGAGTTGTTTGCACAGTTCATTATACGCATCTATAAGGATATTCCTTCATGTACACTTGCACAATTCTCGACCTTAAAAATTGTACAAGCGCCCAACTTCAAAGCTTTTAGAAGAATCTTCGTAGCCTCTGTACTACGTAGTTTTATTGTTCCTGCTCAAACCTTTGACAACGTATCGGGCATCTTTCCTATCGGGTTCTTCATTTGGCAAAAAGGAGACAGGATTTTTGAAAAAACAAGATGCGAAATCTTTGACTCTAATGCTGTTCCTATAGGAAAAAAGATATTAGCTCCTTACGATAACCTTCTGTCAATCAACGACTGGATTATCGAAACACGTACACGAAAGGGGCAAAGAATCGGCTACATGTCCTCGCGTTCACACGATTTCTCTGGTATTAGCTACAACTACATTAAGAATAGTAAAGAACAGATCAAATCTGCCCGAGGCACTTGGATTACTGGACAAAATCTGAAAGAGACTGCCATTTTTATTGCCGTATGTCACGCCATTCCGCATACTTGGCTTAACCACAATGATCAATTCTTTTATCCCAACGACGCATGGTTAACCGACAGCGAATTCCAAAACGACTGCTTGGCCTCTACGCTTTTTCATATCAAGAACAGCATTCAATGCGAATTCGGTACTAACCACTGGATTCCCTTTACCGAGGAAGAGGTGAATGCCAAAGAGAAGTTTGAAAGCCACTTTATGGCGGACTTCATCTCTGGGCGGTTTGCGCCCAGAGAATTACGAATGACAAATGACGAATT
>CAUVMY010000262.1:0-2964 GCA_963552845.1 uncultured Bacteroidia bacterium | reverse complement strand
AGACTTTCCGTGCAATCAATTTGGAGAACAAGCTCCAGGAACACTTGCTGAAATAAAAAACTTCTGTTCGCTTAACTATAATACTCAATTTCCGATATTCGAGAAAATTGAGGTAAACGGCAAGAACGAAGCCCCCCTTTATACTTTTCTTAAGAGCCAAAAGGGTTTTGAAGGCTTTACTGGCGAGCGCGCAGAACGTATGGATGCAATGCTCAAGAAGAAAGACAAGGATTATGCCAAAAAGTCTGACATAAAGTGGAATTTTACCAAGTTTTTAGTCGACAAGAATGGGAAGGTTGTAGCTCGCTTTGAACCTACTGCCGATATGGAGGAGGTAGAGAAGGCGATCAAAGCGTTGCTTTAACACTAGTCGCTTTTTCTAGCCAATACTCCTCCTAGGTGTTCTGTAGAGGCGCGACATTCTAGTGTGGCTACGCAGTAAGCTTGCAAAATCGGCATAAACGTTTAAGCCCAATTCAGTAGTTCTGCACAGGGTGCGTAGGGGGTAATCTGCGGTGTTGCAATGGAATATACTGAAAATGCGTTGAATGTCCTAACAGCGAAGGCATACAGAGGAGTTGAGCGCGAATGGATTGTAAAAAATATTCGCGGCGGCGAAGATTATAAAGACATTGTCGAGCACCTGAATGCACTACCTAGAGATGTAAAAATTACCTGCTCCGACTTCCTGCAGCGCCGCGACGCTTACGAAAAGATTCTTATTCAGCGTATGAAGCAGCATTGCGACGGCATGGTAGCACGTGGCGATGCTCTGTTCCCCACACTGCGAGGCAATGCTTTTGATAAAGAAATTCCCGTATTTATATATTACTTGGGCGATATCTCCCTTTTACAAGAAACGAATCAATGTGCCGCAGTCATTGGGCTGCGAAACCCAACAGAACAAATAGAAACTAGGGAACGTGCTATTGTACGTCAATTAGTTCAAGAAGGAACTGTAATTATTAGTGGGCTTGCAATAGGTTGTGATACTATAGCACACCGCGAGACGTTGAAAAGAGGCGGTAAAACCGTTGCAATACTCCCGAGCCCTCTCTCGCAAATCCTCCCCGAGTCAAATGTACAGCTTGCCGATTTGATTGTAGAAAACGGGGGGCTTGTTCTCAGCGAGTATGGCAATGAACCCACTACGCAAACAGAACGTATTGGGCGTTATATTGCTCGCGATAGGCTACAAGCACTCTTCTCGGATGCGGTAATTCTAACTGCCAGCTATGCCAGAGATTCGGCAGAGCGTCCTGAGAATGCTCAGATAAAGGAAGAAAAACTCGACAGTGGGGCGCGTTTCGCTATGGAGGCAGCGAAAAAATATGCGATCGAAAGAGCTGTAATGTACGATGCCTCACTCGATGCGACCAACGCTATGTTTGACCTCAATCGCGACATTATAAAAGAAGCTCCTTCACTTATCGTAATTTCAGAGACAAACCGAGATACTGCGCTGGAAAGTTTATTCAAGCCGAAGTATTCAATCTAGCTAGTTGGCTTAATCCTTGCTTACTCGTTTGTAGCGTTTTGGTGACTACAAAAAGGCTTCAGAATTGCTAATTATTTCTTGTTAGACTAACAGTTAGAGTTTTACCAACCGATGTTTTATCGCATAGCGGACTAGCTCTATGGTGTTTGTAATGCCTAATTTTGCAAAGATATTTGCCTTGTGTGCATCTACTGTACGTGGACTAATGCCCATCTTGTCGCTTATAATCTTGGTTGGGTAGCCTTCGCTACATAACTCTATCACAATCAGCTCCCGCTCTGAGAATATCGATTTTGCACGCATACGTTCGTTGCGGCTTGCATCAGACATCAAGCTTTTCAATAGGCTATCAATATCCTTCCCAAAATATTGTCCGCCATTCATGATGACGTTTATGGCGATATACAACTCGTCTTGCACGCTTTCCTTAGAGATAAAACCATTAATTCCCGTTTCTACCAGATTGAGTAGAACTTCTTCCGAAGTCTCGGCTGAGAGGATAAGTATCTTCACGCGCGGAAATGCTTTACGTACCTTACGTGCTACTTCTTCGCCTGATTCGTCGGGAAGAATGATATCCAACAATAAAATATCAGGCTTCGGTGCATTGCTGTTTAAGTACTCGAGGCACTCGTGCGCCGTCCCAACATCGCCTACCACTTCCGACGGGTGTTCTCCCAATTTGAGTGCTGTGCATACTCCTAAGCGGAACAAAGCATGATCGTCAACTACCAGAATCTTTGCCATCGTGTACTCCTTCCTCTTTTATTTTCTTGCGGCTTGCTGCAAACTGCACTATTATCCTAGTTCCTTTCCCTTGTCCTTCAGATTCTACTTCAATCGTTGCTCCATTCGTACGAGCTAACGACATACAGAGTATCAGACCTAATCCCGATCCCTTTTCGCCGCGAGTTCCTGTGCGCAACATCCGTTGTTCAATACGTCCGATTTTAGCAATTTGTTCGTTCGTCATCCCCATACCTCTATCTCGTATTTCGAGTGAGACGTTATGTGGCTCCTGGCGAACGATGATGTCTATTTTTGAATTCGGGTGCGAGAATTTTATGGCGTTCGATAACAGATTGCGGAGGATAACGTCTACCATATCTCTGTCAGCATATAGTTCTACTTCTTTTGGGCATTTGGTCGCCAATTCTATAGATTTGTTTGAAAGCGATAGGGCAAAAAAAGTAGCATTCTTATGTACTAGTTCGATCAAATCAAACGCAACGGGGCGATAAGGTATAGCGTCGAGTTGTAAGCGTGCCCAGTTCAGGAGGTTTAGGAGGAACTCTATCTGCATGTCGGCAGCGCTTTTCAACTGAATGAGGAATTCTTTTATCTGTTCGGATTTTACGGCCGGATTGTAGGTAATAAGTTGTCCTAGTACCATTTGTTGGGCGATCGCGTGTTTTTTCGCATCGTGTGAAATGATGGAGAAAAAGCGGCTCTTCGAGAGGTTTATT
>CAUVMY010000261.1:0-2978 GCA_963552845.1 uncultured Bacteroidia bacterium | reverse complement strand
AATAGATTCGGATACTACTTGCCCCATAAGATCCACTTCGAGGCAAGAGTTGATGGAGACCATATCAGAGTTCTTTGCAATAACGGTTGGATCGTTGACGTAATCGCATGGGTATAGTTCGACGTTCGGATTGTTGTTTGCGAAGTCATACAGACGCTGTGTTCCCATTAGGAAAGTGGCGATCATCTTCCCTTTATGTAACGTTTTCTTAGCGCCAGTTATAACCCCCGCTTCCACCAGTTCCACGATTCCGTCAGAGAACATCTCGGTATGGATACCGAGGTCTTTTTTGTGCTTCAATGATAGGAGTACAGCATCTGGTATAGAACCGATACCTAACTGTAGGGTAGCTCCATCAGGTATCAAAGAGGCACAATTCGCTCCGATAGCCTTTTCGACATCACCAATCTTTCCTTTAGGCAACTCAAACAACGGATAGGAGACCTCTACGATTTTCGTAAGTTTACTTACGTGCACTAAGTTGTCTCCGCCTATGAAAGGCATTTGGTCATTTGCTTCGGCGATAACTACTTTTGCGCATTCAACGGCAGGCTTCGAGTAATCGCACGAAACACCATAAGAGCAATAACCCTCTGCATTGGGACGCGACACCTGTACTAAAGCGACATCAACGGGGAGTACTCCCTCGCGGAACAGACGTGGCACTTCATGAAAAAAGACAGGCGTAAAATCTGCTCGTTTTTCTTCAACTGCTTTACGAGCATTCCCCCCCACAAAGATCGCATTGTGACGGAAATGTTTTTCCATGCCAGGATTCATATAGCGCATTTCCCCGAGGGTAAACATATGCACCATTTCAACATTTTGGTAATCTTGGCAATTTTCACCCAGTGCCTCGAGCACAAGGTTTGTTATACCAGCGGGGGGTCCGACCACAACTGGGTTTCCACTCTTGATCAACTAAATCGCCCCGGGGGGGGTCGACAAACGACTCTGGTAATCAGCATTCACACTCATTATCCGCTTATCCTCTTATTTAGAAAAGAAGGCGCAGAGACTATAACGTCTCCACGCCTCGATAAAACTCTTTACCGCGGGGTCAAATCTTATTATACGATCTAACTCACTGACCAGTTCTTTACTTCTTATCACGGCGAATACGCGCGATGTTTCTCGCGAGCTCCTTCTTAGCTTCCAAGTTTCCTTGTCGAGCAATCATAATACGTTGTGCCTGTGGTGAGCCAGCACCATGTAGAGACTCTGTACGGTATCCTACTGCAGCTGTACCGAGAGTCATATTCTCAATGAGTCGCAGTACACGCATTCTGTCTTCAGTAGGCACACTATCCACACCACGCAAATACTTTTCTACATAATGCCCCACTTCTTTACTACGGAAATCGGCTTCTGAAGGCATTGTAACCATGATACCTCCTGCTATGTCTTCTGCTAGACGTGCAATTTCGTACGGGAAACGCGTAACATTCTGCTTACAAACATTCGCCAACAAGAGGTCTATTTGGTAGTTACCTGCCTGTGTTTTTTGTCCTTCGCTAGAGCACGCAATACCGCAAGCATAGAGAGTTTCATTGAGGTGGATCATCTCAATAAGTTTATCCTTGATGTGGCTCGCCTTTGCAGCTCCATTATAATCAGCAGCGAGAGCCGCTGCACCGATCAATACGTCCCCTACACCAACTTTGCAACCACCATAAGACTGACGGTGGTATCCTGCAAAGCGCTCAACCATCATACCCGAGAAATCGTATTCTTCGCACATAAATACGCGTTCCCAAGGGATGAATACGTTGTCGAAGATCACGAGAGCCTCGTGCCCCCCAAACATAGAGTTCCCAACATCCAAGGAGTGGAACTCTTCCATCTTACGAGTGTCGCATGACTGACGTCCGTAAATCATCAACACGCCTTCTGCGTCAGAAGGAATAGCGAAAGAAACAGCATAAGCTTTATCTTCTTCCTTCATAGAGATAGTAGGCATGATGAGGTGTTCATGAGAGTTAACAGCACCTGTCTGGTGTGCTTTAGCACCACGAACTACTATACCATCTTTTCTTTTTTCGACGATATGCACGAACATATCGGGGTCTTTTTGCTGTGATGGCGACAGACCGCGATCCCCTTTTGGGTCGGTCATAGCGCCGTCCACCGTCCAGTCATTTTCTTGTACCAATTTTAGGTACTCCACGAAACGCTTGTGATATTCGGTTCCGTGCTTCTTGTCCATTTCGTATGTAGTGGAATAGATTGCGTTAAATGCATCCATTCCTACGCAACGCTGGAAACATGCAGCAGTTTTCTGTCCCATGAGACGCTGCATTTTCACCTTCATAACTAAGTCCTCGGGGCTCTGATGCAAATGGCAAAAACGATTGATTCGTTTGCCCGTCAGATTAGACTCAACAGTCATGATGTCCTTGTATTCGTCCATCTGTGCAAGCGTATAAGTCATTGCAACAGAGTTCAAGGAAGGACGAATGATGGGGTGATCTACAGGGTTTTCTACTAATTTCCCAAACAAATAGACGCGGAGCTTCATCTTGCGAATGCTCTCAACGTACTGCTCACTGGTCATCAATGCCATTTTACTCTATAATTTATGCGGTTCTTTGTTTGCATGCCTGCACCCAAGAGCATCTATTAGCTCCGTAGTGCATTTCAAAGATAAGCACTTTTTCTGCCCAATTCCCCTCATTTTTACCGCAATATGACCAGTTTTTGTTCTATTTCCGTATTCTTTTTTGTTGTAATTATAAATAAATATATAATTGTCTATTTTACAATGAGTTGCTAATTTTCATTCTTTATCTCTTGTCTTTTGTTTTCAGAACAAAGGTAGTAAAACATACCGATTCTAAAAATGTAGCGGGACAATTTTTGTGGAACTTACATGGGTGATAGGATTGCATTTTGGATAGCAGGTCGTATGGCATCGTGCGCAAATTGAGAGGTAAAAGTCGCGCAAAACGTTTAATCGCAATGCAGAAGACTATTTTTGG
>CAUVMY010000260.1:0-2999 GCA_963552845.1 uncultured Bacteroidia bacterium | reverse complement strand
TCTTAACTCTTAACTCTTAACTCTTAACTCTTAACTCTTAACTCTTAACTCTTACGCGCCCTGTAAGGGCAACACATTGAAATCTAATGCTTTGCATGATGTCCCCCCAATTTCGCAATAGCGCGACCGAACTCGGGCACTCTCTTGTATTTTACCACAGACTCTTATAATGCGTCACCCGTGAGACACCACGTAGTCGTAGGTATTTTCTGCAAATAATGCGCTAGATCAGAGAGAATTCTTACCTTCGCGACTAGGTATAGTCACAAAACATACATAAAGAGATGAAGAAAGGTTTATTCTTGAGCTTGTTGCTCATGGGGTTTGCAACACTCCTACTCAGTTGTAACTCGTCTTTAACCAGTGCAGACATCGACAAAACGCTTGATGCTCTGGAACAGACGGTGCAAGAAAGTGAAAACTTGAATAAAGAAGTGAGCGCAGGAGATTTCTCGGCGCTTACCAAGTTGCCAGACATTGCTATTAAATTCCAAGAACAGCTAAGCGCTCTACAAGCGGCTGAAAGCACGATGACGCCAGAACAAAAAGAGCGCATGTCAAATCTTGTAAATCGCTTCAATGCTGAAGACAATGACGATGACGATGTGCCAGAAGTGGACGTAGACACCGAGTCAGAACTTGAAACAACAGGTGATGAAGCTGGAGAGGGACAGGAATAACCTAGTTTACTCTTAGAAAGAAGTTGAAAGCCTAGTCCCATTACGGACTAGGCTTTTTTTATGCTTACTTTATATCTCCAATAACCTTGCTTATACAATCTCTATACGCGCGGTAAGACGGAGTATTTTTTATTCCTTCATCTAATACACACCCATATACACGTTTAGGTTATACTCTTTTTGTATAATCATTCAAAATAAATATTATTTTTGTGCGTCTTAACAGTACCAATTGACAAAGACGCGCTATGAATAGCCTGAAAAAAGTCCTGATCGCTTCAACGCTGGGAGAACCGCAGCGTATGTACCCCATGATCCGATGGTCCATACTCGAAGCTCTTTTTAAGGGAACGCCTGTAACAACGCTCCTCTTTGCAGTATGGATTCTTCTCATACCGCTCATTGACCCTACTACTTCACTACAGTGGTGGCAAGTTATTGCAGTTGAGGTATCGTTTCTAATCGGGATGTTGCTATTCTTCCTCATCTCGCTTCGAACCTACAGCAAAACATTCAGCGATGGCTATCAGATCACCGCAGACGGGCGTATCCGACTCGCCAATCAGATGCGACAACTACCCATGGGCTTCTACAATAAGCGAGACCCCGGAGAAATTGGCGAATATATGTCTAGCGACTACGGGCAAGTCGAATTCCTCATCACACACTTCATACCACAGGCCATATCTGGATATTTTGTACCACTCATAACCCTGATTTTTTTCACCATCCTGAATTGGAAGATAGGGCTTCTTGCTACGAGTGTCATTATTCTATCCTATCCCTTATTCTATGTTTCTGGGCAACTCATTTCACATCTTGGCGTGCAACTTCAGACCGTGAAACGCAACACCTCGTCGCGGATGATAGAATACGTCTTAGGTATCAAGCTCATTAAAGCCTTCAATTTGGGAGGAACGGCATTCACTCGTTTAGAACATACCGTAAACGAACTGAAACGCCAAAGCATACGCGTTGAACTCTTGCCCTCGCCTATAATATCTCTTGCAGGTCTTTTACTCAATCTGGGCACAGTACTCGTGGCGCTTTTTGGTTTCCTGCTGATGCAAAGGGGCGAAATCTCGCTTCTGCTTTACGTTATGTTCTTATTGACTAGCCTCAGTATTTATGCCCCGCTTCTCCAGTCGTTCCAGTTTAATGCTCTGATACAGTTCCTCTCTCTAAGCTCTGACAGAATTTACGACCTAGTGCGCCTCCCCGTACAAGAGCAAGGTGCAATTGAAACCGTTGAAAGCACAGATCTGGAACTCTCGCATGTCTCTTTTAGCTACAATGAGCAGGCAGTACTCGAGGATGTAGATATGCACATTCCTGCCAAGAGTTTTATCGCTCTGGTGGGACCATCGGGCTCGGGCAAGACTACGATAACGCGCCTTATTGCCCGTTTCTGGGATACCGATGCCGGAAAAATCTCCTTAGGCGGAAGAGACCTGAGAGACTATACGATAGACGCTCTATTATCCCAAATTGCCGTTGTCTTTCAGGATGTTTACTTGTTTCATGACACAATAAAGAACAACATTCTTATAGGAAAAGAAGACGCTACTGATGCCGAAATAGAAGCGGCTGCGCGCAAGGCACAATGTCACGATTTTATCATGAAGCTGCCCAAAGGATATGACACTGAGGTCGGCGAGGGAGGAAGTTCTCTTTCAGGTGGGGAAAAACAACGTATCTCAATTGCAAGAGCAATACTCAAAGAGGCATCTATTGTACTTCTCGACGAGGCTACAGCTTCTCTTGACCCAGAAAACGAAATACATATTCAGGAGGCCATTAGCCAATTGGTAAAAGACAAAACGGTTGTGGTTATCGCTCACCGACTTTGGACGGTACGAGAGGCAGACCAAATTTATGTACTAGATAAAGGCAGGGTGGTACAACACGGAAAACACGACGAACTCCTAGCGCAAACAGAAGGAGTATATCGCCATCTATGGGATGAACAACAGCGTATAAAAGGATGGAAATTCTAGAAGGAGAAGAAAAGACAATGGAAAAACAAAAAGACAAGAGGAAAACTGGAATTCCACGCCTTCTAGAAATTGCGGGAAAAAAGAAATATTTCATCATTGGCGCAGGGCTTTTTGGGGTACTTACCTGTTTGGCGCAGTTCATACCCTTTGTTGCCGCATATAAAATATTAGAGCAGTTGACGGCTCATGCTGCAACGCCCACCGAAGCGAACCAAGCCGAGATTTGGTATTGGTGTTGGTGCATGTTTTGGGCGTTTATAGCAAGCATACTCTTCAACTTTTGCTCCTTAGCACTCTCTCACCTAGCTGCTTTTAATATCCT
>CAUVMY010000259.1:0-3011 GCA_963552845.1 uncultured Bacteroidia bacterium | reverse complement strand
GTCAGTTGCAAAGTCGTGTGTAAAGGCGAGCATAACATCTTCGAAAGGCTTCATTGTTTCGATGCGATGTGTGTACACCACCTTACCATCAACTTGTACCGTGACGGGAACATCCTTAAGTGTTAGCGACGAATAGTTGATCACCCTGAAATTGACCTCCTCATCTGTCATTTTGGGTTTGGCTACTATTTCAGGGTTATTCACCTGCGCAATGCCTACATCGGGGCGCGTACCTGTCTTTATGAGTCGGTAATTTACTAGTACTATGGCATCGTTTCGCGATTCGAGTGCCGTTTCTAAGGCGATCGGAATCTTCTGTCCAGCATACGCCGTCAGATCCCAAGAAATATTGTGCGACTCGCCATCACCAGGGATCTGCATCCGATTAAATACATCGGGCACAGGTGTTCCGCCCACTTTTAAGCGCAAAAGCGCCCCATTCGGGTTGTCCGACTTTGTCATAAAATAGAAAGCGAGGAGCTGTAACTTCGTTCCCTCAGGGATAGCCGAAAGGTCAAGTTCGCACGTAGCAACAGTCGCAACGTTATCGGTTTGGGCAAATGGATCGTCCCATTTAGCAGCTTTTCGTACCCCTTCCCATTGCAGCATATGGGAGTCAAACGGAAGTTTCAAGACTGGTAGTGCTTCGCGTAGTGTAAATTTCAAATTCTTCCCAGTCGTCAGTCTAGTATGCTGGAAAGGCGAGCCAACGAACGATTCAAGGTAAGGCAACTCCGCTTCTGTGATGATGGCAGGGCGTGAAGTCATCGACAGTATACCAACACTCCGTCGTCCAGCTATACCATCTGCACTTAGCGCACGAACGGCAAAGATGTTACGCCCATTCAATAGTTTGTCAGCAGGAATAGGATACTCGAGTGCTGGCGCATCTACGGTTGCAATAGGTGTATATGCTCCTTTGTTGATATCGGCTTGCAAAATCTCGTATTTTGTAGCATTGTCTGCGGCATCCCATTTCAGTTTCCAACCATCCGTTGCACAGGATTTGTCTTCTAGTTTTACCCCTGTTACGAAGGACATGATGGAGAAAACACCTTGCATCTGTACCGTTACCCCCTTTGCGTCGGTAACGCGAATCGTAGCCTTATCGGTAGGTGCGAGCGGCTTCGGCAGATTTAATGAGATGCATGTCGTCGCTGCGCTTGCTGCTAAATTGGTAAATGTTGCTCCCAGATCTGTACTCAACTCAACCTTAAGCGGTGCTACCAGATTCTCCGTGCGTAGGAAAATGGGGGCTCCAGGAGCATAAACATCTCCCATCATAGGAGATGTAATTGCGGGACGCTGATAGTCAAAATACCAAACAAGAACATAGTCCTGCTTTGCTTCCTGATTTACAGCCCCAGCAACGTTGATTGTGTATGTGCCCGCAACAGGGTTCTTTACTACCACTTGCTCAATATTATCTACTTCGTTTTTCTTGGTTGCTACTGCCAATGTGTTGGGATTGTTAGGATCAAGTGTGTACGGATAATAAGTTGTACCATTCCCGACAACTGTAAGGTCAAGGTCATTTACAAGTGGGCATTCACCCAACGCATATTCCTTATTCGCTACGGGATCGTTCCAACACAGCATTACACGGAGTTCTTTGACTCCAGCAGGCACATCGATTGTCTTCGTTTGTGCAGCACCTCCTTTTGCTAGCGAAGCAAAGTGATGCCAGTTGTTTTCCATGGCTGTAACCGCCGCAATCGCATTGAGATTACCGAAGCCATACTTATAGTCAGGACCTAGGTTGCCCGCCTCATCAGCCGTGTTTGCGATCAAAGCTTTTAGGTAATAGTTATAAGGTACTGCGCCACCATGCAATTGTTCCCAACGCTGTGTTAGAAGCGCCAAATGCCCTGCCACGGTGGGACATGACATGGAAGTTCCGCTCATCTGATCATAACCTTGATTGGGCATTACCGAATAAACATCTTTACCACGTGCACAAATGATAGGAAACATACGACCATCACGTAATGGACCAAAGCTCGAGAAATCGGTCATAGCGCCGTAAGGCGTTAAGGCACCAACTGAAATAATGTTCTTGGCATAGTTCGTTGCGTGTGCAAAAGGCTGCGAGCATGCCCCCTGGTCATTCCCTGCCGAATAGCAATGCGTTAAAGTAGGAATGTAGTATGCAAGGCGATCTGTATTGGGATTACCCAAAAACGTGTAGCTAAGATATTGCTGTGCACGACACAAGGACGACATACGGAAACCATACGAGTTAGAAGTGATAGAAATATTCTCTTTTTCGTAGGTTTCCAACATTTCTTGTTGTACCGTCTTTCCATTGGACTGTACGTTGAAGTTCCACGTCCAAATTTCTGCTTCAGGTGCCATACCGCGCGCTTTCTCATCGAGTAAACCAGCGCCAAGTATCGTACCAGTAGTGTGCATTCCGTGCCCACCTGCAGAAGCTTGTCCTATCTCAAATTCGCATCGATGTACTCGATTGCCATAATCTACATGATCTTCCACATTACCATCCCAAATACCTATACGAACTCCTTTCCCCGTCAAGCCTCGCCCCCCGAGTGCTGGTAAGATACGCAAGTTGGCAGCTCCGTTCAAACGTGCACCTCGATAGTTTTCCAGCTCAGTGGGAGGGTCAATCCAACGAATAAAAGCCACGTACTCGACATCAGCCAAAGCAAGGAGTTGTTCGCGTGTTGTAGTTACTTGTGCAGTGCGTAATAGATCTGACGACGTGGCAAACTTCATTCCACGCTTGCTCAGATCGGCTTTTACTTGCTCTTCGGTCACACCCTTGAACCAAACAAGGTTAACTTTGAGATTGTCGCCCTCAGATGCCCATTCAGGGCTTTGACCTTGTAACAAGCTGTTCACCATCTTCCATTCCCCGCGAATGGGTACTACCGTACGAAGTCCCGTACCCACAAAATCGCTCGGACGGCTACCTGGGTCTACTTGAGCATAGTAGGCATTGCTTCCAAGGTAATCGCCCAGTTCTACACCCTTTTGCTTCAACGCATCGT
>CAUVMY010000258.1:0-3015 GCA_963552845.1 uncultured Bacteroidia bacterium | reverse complement strand
GCCTCCGCACTGAGCTGACGAGTATACTCAAGCCTTGCAGAGTAGTTCGTGATAGATGGCATAATCGCGGTCGGTAAAGACATTGAAGACAACCGTTTGTAGCGATTTACGAGGATACTCCCGTACGGTACGTACAGCAATCTCGGCAGCCAATGGTTGCGGAAAATGAAACACACCCGTAGAAATACAGCAGAACGCAATACTTTCTAATTTCTTTTGCTCTGCCAGAGCTAGACAAGAGCGGTAACACGCAGCAAGTTGTGTCTGTTGCGCCGATGTCGGAATCCCGTTGGGGATTATCGGTCCAACGGTGTGCAACACATAGCGCGCTGGTAGGTTATATCCTTTTGTAATTTTAGCATCGCCCACCGCTTCCTCATGCCCTTGGGCTAACATCTGTTGATAACACTCCCAACGAAGTTGTACGCCTGCTGCCGAATGGATAGCATTGTCTATGCACGCATGCAAAGGAGAAAAACAACCAAGCAGCTGACTATTAGCCGCATTGACAATGGCATCTACCCTGAGACGCGTGATGTCACCCTGCCATAGTATTAGTCCAGTTTCTTTGATTTCAACAACACCCTTGTCGTCACGCTGCCTACACAGCTCTTCATCCTGTGCCTTCAAAAATGCATCAGAGACAGGAAGTGGCTGTCTTACATTCATCAGTGCACGCAAAAGTTGTTGTTTCCCTTGCAATGTATTTGGCACTGCGGGCGCATTCTCGCCCAATTCCTCGCAAAGGAAACGGAGTGCCGTATCTAAATTTTGTAACCTATCTGTCATCATTTTTTTTTGAAAACCTCTCTCCAACAAAACCACTTCCTTCCGTGCCTGCCTCCAAATCAAAATGACGAAAAATTGGTGGCATCGGACGCAGATCATAATAGTCCATAGTTACAATCGGAAGTGCAAAATACACCAACCTGTCGTAACTGCTATAGAGCCTAATCTCTAAAAGCTCCTCCTATCGTACTTCCTCTACCTCCCAATCGCCAATGGTGCGCTTCTGTTCGTCGAAGCTTGCACCTACCAGCACAATACGCTTCCCTGAAGCACGATAGGGAGCATCGTAAGCTTTTGTACGAATTTGAGCCAGAGCCTCCGACGCAGTACCTGCACTCCAAAGCTTAAACTCAAACATGTAAATGACCTCCCCTGTATAAACCACACAATCTGCACGACCCGTTGCATTCTGTACTTCAGTTTGTACAAACTGACCCATCAAAGCAAATATAAGGTAAACCGCAATCTGACTATCTCGCTCGCGCCACTTAAGCACAGCGAACGATGCGGTGTCGTAAGGCAAAGCTGATAAGATTGACTGCATACGCGTCATTACACTTTCCACATTGCCTACCTTTATCGATTGTACAAATTCCCACACTGCAAGCCCTGTGTCAGTCGACTGTACAGCTGTAAAAGCGGGGAGGAGATTATTAAGAAAGCCATAACGCACCTCATCATTCGGGAAACCTAAACGATAGAGTCGACTCTCTGTTATATATTCTTTTATAGTCAGATAGCCTGCCTGATAAAGAATTGGTAATGAACTACTGGCATCTGCACTATCATGCTCTAAACCAGCTTCGTTCAGTACTACATTGCCGTCTAGATCGGGTAAAAAATAGTGTGTCTTTTTCAGAGAACGAACCAAAAAAGTCGGTGTGCCTGTTGCATACCAGTAGCTCTTCAGATCCCTAGAAGCAAACGTATTTAAGAGACTAAATGGATTATAGACATTTTCGCCAGACTCGGAAAATAAATAACCGTCATACCATTTCTTCAAAATGGAGAGCGTCTCTTGTACGGAGAGTGCAAGAGACGAAGCAAGCGTCTCTATTTCAGGAGCAAAATTCGCTTCTAGTTCTCCCTCAGTAATTCCACAAATGCCAGAATAATCGGAGAGGAAGCTTATATCGCGCAAGTTATTCAATCCACTAAAGACACTTATTTTGCTAAAGCGTGTTACGCCCGTTAAGAACGCAAAACGAATATACTCGTCACTGCTCTTTATCACCGAAAAAAAGGCACGGAGAATGTCGCGATAGGTATTATTTAGGTCAGGGTTATCGATCGTATCCAGAAGCGGTTTGTCGTATTCGTCAATGAGTATGACAATCTGTCGCCCCGTCTTTTTGTATGCACGACGAATTACACCAATAAATCGGCTAGAAAAATCTTTCTCTGAGGATGCCGTCCCATAAAGTTCTTCCCACAGGGTAAGATGGTCATCTAATTTTATGGTTAAACTCTCTGGAACATTATAATTACTAGCATTCAAGTCCAGATACAACACAGGATATTCCAGCCAAGATTCTCGTTTTTCACGTACTGCAAGTTCCTCTTCTGCCTTCTCGAGATACAACCCCTTGAAAAGTTCCTTCTGCCCTAAAAAATAGGCTTTCAACGTTGAAAGAAAGAGACTCTTGCCAAAACGACGAGGGCGACTCAAAAAGTAAACACGCCCCTGCGAAATTAATTGGTAGAGGTGCTGAGTTTTGTCCACATAGACATACCTATTGTCTCGTAATACCTTAAAACTTTGTGTGCCTATAGGCATTTTACGGAACTCATTCATCGCTAGTATCTATTTTCCACACTAAGATAAGAAAAACGGACACAACTCAAAGCTATGCCCGTTTCCCAAACTATTGTATTGCAACTTCTTACTATCTTATGCAAGCATAGAATTACTTCCCTTTCAATTTCGCCATGGCAGTTTTTACAGCTTCTTCGAGTCCTGCAGCATTTTTACCCCCTGCCGAAGCAAAATGCGCTTGACCACCGCCACCTCCGCCAATCAGTTTACCCACCTCTTTCACGATTGCCCCTGCGGCAGGAGCGCCCGACTTGCTGAGTTCTTCACTCATACAAACCAAAAGAAGCGGTTTACCCTCGGTGACAGAACCTAGCACAACCCCCACCTTCGGTGCAAGGGTACACAGGCGCGTACCTATTTCACGGAGATCGTCGGCACTCAAATCTTTCAACACCGCACTGACGTACGGT
>CAUVMY010000257.1:0-3020 GCA_963552845.1 uncultured Bacteroidia bacterium | reverse complement strand
CGATGCGTATAATACGTCAGAATCTGTTTTGGGCTGCGATATACAATTTCTTGGCTCAGACGGATGATCACTGGAATAGAGCGTAAATTCTGATTAACCAACGTAAAGGTGGCACAACTCTTAGAGATATCATCGCCCGAAGCCATGGCAAAACTCACATCCGCAGAAGTAATGGCCAGCGCATCATTTGTACCATCCCCCACCATTCCCACAATCGTCTTACGACCGTTAACCTCAACATTTCTCATTTCTTGGATTCGCGCTGCTTTCTCTGCGGGCAAAAGCCCACTGGCCATATTCGCGACTCCAACCCCCGACTCTATTGCTATACGTGTGGTGGCCTGTAAATTATCGCCAGAGAGTATATGGCACTCGATCCCCATCTCTTGCAATTCAGTTATCGTAGTTCCGATCCCTTCTCGTATAGCATCGGTCAATGCCAAAGCAAGGAGTAGCCGTCCTTCTTGCTGTAGGGTAACCAGCGTTAAACCTTCTTCAGACCAGTCGCGAAGTCTGTCATGTAACGAGAGTAGATTCACTTTTTTCTCCTTTGCAAATTCTATATTCCCAAGGGAAAACGAATTGCCTTGGTAGGTGCACTCTATTCCCTTACCAGGTACTATGTGGTAATCGTCTACCGAGAGCATCTCGCCCGTCCGCAACCAAGCAACAACAGATTTAGCAAGAGCGTGCCCAGAACGCATTTCTAAGGTGTAAAGGAGGTTGCGAGCATATTTTTTCTCATCGTCATCCACACACCAATGAAACTTAACGACAGTCGGATGTCCTTTAGTAAGTGTACCCGTTTTATCGAAAAAAATATGTTTGATATCACGAGCAATTTGTAGCCCTTGTGCATCCTTTACCAGTACGAGTTCGCGTGCCGCGACACCGATTGCAGAGATTACAGCTGTAGGAGTGGCTAACCCCAGTGCACACGGACAAGCAATAGAGAGCACAGAAGCCGCAGCGATTATCCCCATACGCCACGCATCTTGGTCGTGCGATAAAATTCCCCACCCCAAAAAAGTAAGTAGAGCAATTGCCATGATGATAGGGACAAAAATCCCTGAAATCTTATCCGCCAAACTTTGTATTTGTGGTTTGCTCGTCTGCGCCTCCTGCACGTGCTGAATCATTTGCCCAAGTTGAGACTCTGCCCCAATATGTTCAGCATTTATTTGTATCGTTCCGTCATCTAGATAAGTGCCAGCATAGACCGTAGCACCTGTTTTTCGGAAAACAAGTTCAGACTCCCCCGTCATGGAACTTTCATTCAAAGAACCACTCCCCTCTGTAATAGTGCCATCTACGGGAATACGTTGTCCGCTTTTCACAAGGATGGTATCGCCTGCAACGATATGGGTTATTAGTTCTTCAACGAAAGTGCCGTTACGTAGCACAAAGACCTGCTCTGGCTGTAGCTCCATTAGCTGCGTAAGGTTACTCGCTGCCTTAGACTTTGCAAGATCTTCTAGCCATTTCCCGAATGAAATGATTGAGATAATCATGGCAGAGGAATCAAAAAACAGGGGATAGGGATTTGCAGAAGTCGCAACAAAGTTGCTTATCATGCCGAAAAGACTGTATACAAACACGGTGTTTGCACTGAGAAAGATGAGCGTGTCCATACTAAATTGAGCATGTTTGAGCTGACGCAACGCACGCGCATGAATGGGCGCTCCCAAACCATAAGTTACCAGTGCCGAAAGAACGAGCTGTATCACCACACTCCAGAGCTCGAGGCGAGCGTAAAGCATAATCCCCCAAGCGACAAAAGCTCCCAGTAAGCCCAAAAGGAGTATGGGGAGACGGCGCTTGGTTTGCGCAAGCAAAGCTTGTGGCTGGTAGAAAAGCGTTTCTTTCTCTTCTACCACCATATCGTAGCCTATTTTCTGAACCTCTCGCTGAATTTGCAGGGGAGTTACAATTCTATCGTCAAATTCAATTCTTAGAATATTGGTCGTAATATCGATGCGAGCAATGCGAATCCCTTTCACTTTACTGAGCGTGGTTTCTATACGCGCCACACAGGCAGCACAACCAATACCTAATACTTGATAGGTCTTTTTTACAACAGCCATCGCGATTTACTATTTTGTTTCACTCTAAATAATACACAAAGGTGGCAAAATGTACGAGAACACTCCCGAACTCTTGTAAACTTTAGCTATTTCCCTGCTCTACCACAACTCATAACCATGGGTGACGCATTATAGGGGTCTGTAATAAAATAGCTCGTAAAAAAATACAATAGAGTGCTCGAGTTCGGTCGAACTATTGCGAAATGTGGAACACATCATGCAAAGCATTAGATTTCAATGTGTTGCCCTTACAGGGCGCAAATGGGTGGGACATGATCACCCAAGACGCTGCCTTGGGCTAGATTGTACTGCCCTTTCAGGGCGAAAAACAGAATCCCACCATTCGTAATTTAAGCGAAGCGCTTACCTTGGACTAGATTTTGCTGCACTTTCAGTGCGAAAAAACGGGATTGTCTTGCGCGCGATTGTTATCAATGCTTTGTAGATTTCTGTAATCGCATAATAATGCGTCGCCCGTGTTAAATAGAACCTTCGGAGAATTAAAAATGCAAGATTATCCCTATTTATTGGGCTAAAAACGGAGCTTCCGTATATTGGCGGCATTCTTCTCCAACTCTTGCAATGTATCAATCCCTATTTGAATATGGCGTTCCGCAAATTGTAAATTCACTCGTCTATCGCTCTCTTGCGTTTTTATTCCTTCTGCAATCATGGGCTGATCTGAAATCAGCAAAAGAGCACCATTGGCTATCTGATTATAGGCGCTTACCGTAAACAGTGTGGCACATTCCATATCTACTGCAATAGCCTGTACTCTACCGAGATACTCCTTGAAGCGTTGGTCGAACTCCCAAACGCGGCGATTAGTTGTTAGCACTGTACCCGCCCAGTAGTCGCAACCTTTACTTTGCACAATTTCAGCTGTTGCACGTTGGAGATTGAAGGACGGAAGAGCGGGAACTTCTGGCGGGAAAT
>CAUVMY010000256.1:0-3032 GCA_963552845.1 uncultured Bacteroidia bacterium | reverse complement strand
TCAAGACGTTTTGTATCATAAAAAAGGCTAATCGAACCTGTTTCCTCAGAGACTACAACGAGCAGTGCATCGCTCTGCTCCGCGAGTCCAATAGCTGCACGATGTCGCAACCCCAATCGCTTGGGAATGTCTGCATCGTTGGAAACAGGAAGAATACATTGCGCCGCCTCCAATCTGTCATTGCGCAGTACCACTGCCCCGTCGTGTAGAGGAGCATTCTTGAAAAAAAAACTCTCAAGCAACCGAGCGCGGACAAGCCCATCTACCCGCACTCCAGAATCTATGACCTCTTGTAGGTTATCGTGTCGCGCAATTGCGATTAGTGCACCAGTATATTCACTACTCATCTGAGCACAACCTTCTGCGAGCTCGGCAACATTAGTTTCCGACATAAAACGGGATGTGTGCTTCAGAATATGACGCAATGAGAGACGGTGGCGCATCTTATAGTAGTTGCCAACATAGAGCAGGAAACGTCGTATTTCTTGTTGAAATACTATCAGTAGAGCAAGTAGTCCGACTCCCGTAACTTGTCCAAGAATCGTACTTATTAGCTCCATATTAAGGGCACGAGCTGCTACCCAAGCGGCATAGAGCGAACTTATTGCCCAAAAAATGGTGACGGCTGTTGTGCCGCGCGCCATCTTGTAAATCTTGTATATGAGGAACGCAACGAGAAGTATATCGATGATATCGAGAATACCTACCGAGAAGAAACCCTGCGTTTCCATCCTAGCGTCTAAATTCTAAGAATTACTTTAAGAAAGCCTGATGCGCGTATCGCTCATAGAGTTTTACTGCTTGAACAGCGGGTAAGACATCGTGCACACGAAGAATGGACGCCCCGTTAACCAATGCAAGCGTATCGAGAGTCTGCGTACCTGCCAGAGCTCCTTCGGCATCAGTATCTAGCACTTTGTAAATCATGCTCTTGCGCGAGATGCCTACCAAAATGGGGAGCTCAAGCATAGAGAAGGTTGCAAGATTGCGTAACAACGTGTAATTGTGATCTATCGTCTTACCAAATCCAAAACCTGGATCCAGAATAATGTCAGTAACTCCGCGGCGCTTAAGCTCGGCAACACGCTCAGTAAAAAACTTTGCGACCTCTTCCACAACGTTCTCGTAGTGCGGATCACTTTGCATATTGTCCGGACTCCCCTGAATGTGCGTAAGTATGTATGTCACACGGTATTTTCCTACAACATCGAACATCTTGTTGTCTAGCAAACCACCCGAGATATCGTTTACAATCTCGACTCCAAATTCGTCGAGCAATCTCGCCACAACATCGGCGCGGTAGGTATCGATAGATATCGGGAGATCTGCCGATACCTCGCGGGCAATAGTTATTGCTTTTTTAAGGTCTTTATACTCCTTTTCGGGAGTAGGAGGTGTACTACCTGGACGCGTAGAACATGCACCTATATCGAGAATTCCTCCCCCCTCCCTGATAATCTGTTCGATGCGCTTGGCAATTTTTCGTGTGGACTGGCAACGACTCTTCGCGTAAAAGCTATTACTCGTTACGTTGAGAATCCCCATTACAACGGGTCTTTCCAAACTCAATAATCGCCTGCCACATCGCAGAGTTCGCGCACTTGCCCCCTCAAGCCCTCCGAGGAGCTCGCCGCAGGGGGTCATAACATTTTTATTCTCGCGAATCGTTGTAAGGTCTGTCATTATCGTTTAACGATTTCTTTATCACCCAATCCGTTGTCTGTATACTTATTCCCATGCTCTCTGATGCTCGACGCAATAAGTACTATTCCGTATCCTGCACTGTGCAAGAAGTGAGAATCGCTTACTTCCAGCCCATTCACATCATAGAGCACCAGATTTCCCTTCTCACTTCCTCCGCCGCCAGCATCGAAAACACATTTACGGAAGTAACTGTCTTCTCCAACCACATGCGCATTGACAATTACACCACGCCACAGCCCGCGTTGAGGGTTTGCGCCACGTCCCGTAAAGACAACACCAATTGCCCGCACCCTAGTCTCCAAATATACCCCGAAGTTTACACCGCCATTACGTTCGAACTCATCGCGCGTCTGCGGATCAAAGCTAATCTGTTTGGCATCTATAGAAAGTTCAGTACGTACGATATACGGGCAAGAGAGATTCTGAAAATGAAACCTATCGGCGGTCAGTGTACCACTTGCAAGATAAATTCCTCCCTTTGGGGAAATCAGAGTAATATTGCTATTGCCTCCGAATGCATAGAGCAACGAAGCATCGCCCGTAAGTGGATTGCCTGATGGTGTTTGCACGTAAAGATTGGTAATTTGAGGCGAATGAGGGGTAGCCTTGTGGATCTCAACACCATTGCCTCCACAGTTAATCAGTCGCAAATTGTTTATAGGAAAATTTACCTCAGCCAACTCTAGGGCGGACTCATTTGCACTCGAAGCCTGTTCTAGCTCACAGTACGTTATGTGAGTGTTAGAGCGCGTTTTTATAAAATGTATACCACGCCAATAGGTCTCCTGCGAGCTAGGAATTATGCGCACAGGCGCGTCTGCCGTACCTTTGATCTGCAGTGAACCTACCTGTTTTTCGCCAACCACGATTGCTCCATTGCGCCCCATGCGGATCGTTGTACCTGCTTCGATGGTAAGAGTTGCTCCCTCTATATTTACTGTCCCCTCAAGTAGAATCGGCTTATTCTTTGTCCAGACCGTATCGCGACTGATGCGAAGATTACCAACACCATTCAAATCGTCCGTTTGATCTGGACTACAGCTTGCAAAAAACAAGGTGATAGCCGTGAGCAAGAGAAGAATGCCTCGTGCAGAAAGCTTCATCGTATGTTTCATTTTCAAGTCGCACTTTAAGTAAGTAACGCAAAGATAACAGATGTTAGTTGCATTGACTTCGCCCCAACACATCGAAAAGTCATAGCATCGCGTTTTATTCGCCACTACAGGTAGTAATACAATCTAGCTTGGGCTGGGTATAATGCATATTTTTATAATCGCAACTCTTAACTCTTAACTCTTAACTCTTAACTCTTAACTCTTAACTCTTAA
>CAUVMY010000255.1:0-3033 GCA_963552845.1 uncultured Bacteroidia bacterium | reverse complement strand
TAGAGCGTATCATTTCGTTGAACCCAGAGACGTACCTGTTCTTCAAGATCTTTCCACTTACGGCGGTTAAATGCGGCTAACTGAGGCGAGATATTGGTGAAGTAAAATGATTCTTTCATAGCCTGCGAACTCCAAGCCATGTCAGCGGCTGGCGCTAGATGTCCCTTGTCGTACCCTGTTCGCGTATAGTCGCTATTATTGGCAGTCGCAGGAACTCGCGGGTCTTGCTTAAACGCCCCAGAACGCTTTGTAACTTTCTGCAATTCGGATGGCAAGAACTGGTATGCCACCCATACAGATTGTTTGTAATCTGAAGAAAAAGCGAATGTAAAACCTACGTTATAAAAGATCTTAAGCGTCGTATCAGCAGCAATGGGTTCTTCGAGATACTTGATTTTCGATAAATCTTGTTGTAGATCTGTCGTCGCCTCCCGCGATACAACAGTGGGTAAATCTTTATTTTCCTCATCGGCTACACCAAGCTTCTCTCTGTCAGAATAAGTAGAGGTATTCTCCTGCGTTTGGAACTTTGGCTTCAGCTCTGTAAGATGTACAGTGCCCTGCACATGATGTATAGCATCGCACGTTGCCCCCATAAAGACAAAACTCAGGAGGAAAAGAACTATAGAAAGTCGGAGTAAGAAGGTTTTCAATTTCGTAAGCGATTTAATACGCCGAGGAATGCATGTACAACCAAACACCTCTCATAAAGACGAGATATACTATCCTCAAAGGTAGTTTTAATCTTTTAGTGGGTAGCTTTTGGACTGCTCCTTTTCATTCTCTCTCGTGGCAGTAAAACACTTGGGTTGAGCAGTGTCTCTATTAGTAGAAGTAGTGGTTTATCCCATATAGACATCGTGGTTTTAACTACGTACCATGGCACGTCGCTACTGTGCGAAAAAATGATGAACAGGGCAAACTTTTGCTCAAAAAAAGCGGCGCACTATAATACGCCGCTACTTGTTATAGGGTGGTGCATTGCAATATGCAAAAACAGCCGTGTTGCTTAGGAGTCTTTACGCTAGTATTTCTATATTCGCGAGCCTACATCTTACGTATTCTGTATACCTCAAAATAGGCAGGTCTATAAGATTTGCCAAAAGGGTAAGCATTTAACAACTCGCCTTGCGCAAAAACCTCAGCTTAGTTTCAGACACAAGAATAGCTGCAAAGATGAGCACAAAACCTATGGCAAGCATTGTGGTAACCTTCTCATCAGCATATACGACACCGAAAAGGACACAGAATAAAGACTCTGTCCCTAGTATAATCGCCGCACTGTTGGCATCAGTGAACTTTTGTCCTAAGTTCTGCAATAATAATGCGAGCGCTGTTGCTACAATTGCGAGGTAACCAATCGCAAGCCATAACTCCTGCCCCCATTGTGCCTGCTGTATTGCGTTGGGTTCTTGTATAAATACGGCTGCCACAGCAAAAATGCCTGCAAAAAAGAATTGTAGTATGGTAACAAGAATCGGGTCTTTCTCGTGACTGAAGCGCTCTATCGTAACAATATGAGCTGCAAAGAAAACGCCACTTAGCAAAGCTAATGCATCGGGTAGAGAGAAACCCGCATACATGGCTTCGGTAGAAGTATTATTCTCGCCAAAAGAGATAAGCCCTATCCCCGAAATACACAGGATAGCAGCAATGATATTATAACGGTCTGGTTTTACTCTATTTACAGCCCAAGCCAAAAATGGTACAATAACACAATAAGCAGCGGACAAGAACCCACTGCGTCCTGGATCTCCGCCACCATCGGTTACTCCTAGCGTTTGCGCTGAATGTGCGAGAAAAAGACAGAACCCTATAACAAGCCCACTGACTATGTAAGAGGCATTGATCTGTTTTAGACGTTTGAAAAATACAATTCCTAGAACAGCAAATGCAATAAGGAAACGCAAAGCAATGAGTAAGTTTGGATGAATTGTCCCCGTTGTGCTCTTAGAAACAACCAACGTACTTCCCCAAATAATAGCAACCAGCAGCAATGCCAAGCGTGCCCACAATTTTGTACTACCTCTAAAACTCATTATGTCTATTTCTATTTCAATTTATACCACCACACAGGCTAGCTACAAATGCCGCGCCGAAAACAATAGCGCAAAAATAGTAACTCCGTTTGGAACTTCTGGGTACAATTTTCCCCAATAAAAAAGGCGCGAGAGATTTCCCCGCGCCTTCAGACTATGCAATAGAAAAACACTTAGTTCTAAAGCGTTCTCCTATTCATTTGCACTATTTATGTGCGACCTCTAATGCTTGCTTGAGGTCTGCAATGATGTCGTCAGCATCTTCAAGACCCACGGAGAGGCGAATCAAACCGTCGGTGATGTCGCTCTCTGCACGTTCTTCAGGTGTGTAGGGCGAATGTGTCATACTAGCAGGATGCTGAATAAGTGTTTCCGCGTCCCCCAAACTAACGGCAACTTTTGCCAACTGTACCGAATTGATGAGCTTCTTCCCTGCTTCAATATCGCCTTTAATTTCAAAAGCGATCATTGCACCTGGGAGCATCATTTGCTTTTTCGCGAGTTCGTACTGTGGGAAGCTCTTCAAGCCTGGGTAATAAACAGCCTTTATTGCAGGGTGTGCTTCTAAGAACTCAGCCACCTTTTGTGCATTAGCACAATGGCGGTCTAAACGGATGGCGAGGGTTTTCATACCACGACCAATTAGGTAAGCTTCAAAAGGTCCTAGGCAAGCTCCCGTCATATCTTTAACCCCTACCAAACGCACCTGATCGATAAACTCCTTCTTCCCAACCACAAAGCCTGCAATAACATCTCCGTGCCCGTTCAAGTATTTGGTTGCAGAGTGTATTACCACATCAGCTCCCAGTTCTATCGGGCGCTGTAGGTAAGGCGTGCAATAGGTGTTATCTACGTATACTTGGCAAGCAGGGTTCTGCTTGTGTGCCATTTTAGCAACCGCCGCGATGTCTGTCAAATCCATATTCGGGTTAGCAGGCGGTTCAAGGTAAACTACCTTCGTATTTGGACGCATAGCCTTTTGGATAGCATTCAA
>CAUVMY010000254.1:0-3049 GCA_963552845.1 uncultured Bacteroidia bacterium | reverse complement strand
CAAGAGACAAAGCTCAGAACTATTATCTCATTCCTCTAAGTACTAACTCATAACTCTGCGCGTTTTGAAACACAAGTTCTTCATTTTAGTATTCTTAGGGCTCATGTTAGGGCAAACGGTTGTACAAGCTCAGCTTAACCGTTACTATTTTTACGCAAAAACGCAAAAACTTTATGAGCGTGGAGATTATTCAGGAGCCATCGGCGCAATTTCCGTCTTTCTCGAGTACCAAAATGAAGACGAAATAGCACTATACCTCCGAGCACTATGCAAATATCAGCTAGATGATTGGCGAGGTGCTCAACTAGACCTTGACCAATTGCTTACCCGTAAGCCTTTTATGACGGAAGCCTTAGTGCTACGAACTGCCGTACGAAACCAGTTAGGAGAGCACAAAGCGGCCATGGTAGATATCAGATTGGCATCAGAACTGCGACCTAACGAACGTGATATACAGTATATGCGCGGAGTCACGCATTTCCTTTTAGAAGACTATACCGATGCAATAGAAGATTTCTCAATAACCCTAAAACGCGATCCCGAAAATCTGGATGCTCGCTTAAACAGAGGAACAGCACAACTCCTAAAAGGAGATACCGTTGCCGCTTTGCAAGATTATAGACAGGCAGCGCAGACTAATCCCTATGCTGCAGGTCCACACATTAATATTGCGAGAGTATACTATGCACAACAAAAGAATGAACTAGCGCTGTCTACACTCGACAAAGCATTGGAACTATCGCCTAAATCGGGACAAGCCCTCCTCATCAAAGCCTTAATAGAGCACGACCTCGGAAGAAAAGAAAACGCAATAGCTACTATAACAAAAGCAATAGAATACGCACCGAAAAGTTCGCTCGCATACTACAACAGATCAATCATGTATGCGCAGGAAGAAAACTATAAAGCGGCTATAAAAGATTACGAAGCAGCTGCACAAATCTCTCCCAACAATGTCTTTATTCGATACAACACAGGTATCGTTTATGGCGAAGCCAAACGATATCACGAAGCAGCAGACGCTCTTTCTTACGCTATTGCACTCTACCCACAGTTTGCACGTGCTTATAGTATGCGGGGTGCTATACGTCTGAAATTAGGAGATAAGAATGGCGCTCGAGTTGATTTCGATTCGGCACAAAGCATTGTTGCGCGCTATCAAAATACGCCTGAGAAGGATATCGAGAAATGGAGCGACACAAGCGCGAACTTTTCAAGGCTTATTGCCTTTGAAAACGACTTTACGACACCATCCGAACTTGTTATACCAGATTTTTTGAAAGATTACGACGAACTCTATCCGCTAGCTACCATCCGCGTCGGACAGGAACAAAACTATACCGAATGGAAACCAGTAAACAGAGCAGACAGTGTCGCAGGTGCACCATTCTTTGCACTAGTTATCCCGTCAGAGGATACAGCGCGTAGGGTAGATCTTACTCTTTTCCCACCTGTGCGCGATCCACATGCAGTAAATCTGATGCGAAGTATTGCATGGGTAGAAGCTCATAACTACGATGCGGCACAACAGCTGTTAGACTCTATCCCAAAGCACAGCCCAATCAAACCTTTAGGACGTCTGGTGAGTGCCATTGCTAAAATCTCTCAAATACGTTTTGCGCCACCTGCTCCCATGATCCTCTCACTCTCTGGAACGAAGAGTAGAGAAATGCCCCCCCCACCTGATTATTCAGAACCAATCCGCGAACTAAATGCTCTTAATACGGAATACGGAGAAAACCCTTATCTCCACTACAGCCTAGGAATTGCATACTACCTCGCAAAAGACCTACAAGCATCTGAAGCGGCTTTCAACAAAGCAATTGCTCTCGAGACAAATTTTGCAGAAGCTTTGTTCAATAGGGGATTAGTACGTATCTTGCTAAACAAAAACAATCAGGCGTGTCTAGATCTCAGTCTAGCGGGACAGTTGGGTTTAGATCGCGCATACCGTGTAATATCTGATCACTGTAAGCGATAGTCAAAAAACTGTAGATGAGTGAATTAGAGAAGGGAACTGAACGATTGAGTGTGACAAGCGTGAATCCCAATACAATTGAAGCTGAATTACACGCAGGACATTTCTTACGTAAAGCGAACAACGGAGGAAATGAAATTTACCATTTTCGCGCTGTTGATTGTCCTGCTACGATGCAAGAACTGGGACGGTTACGCGAAGAAACTTTCCGAGCTGCAGGAGGCGGAACGGGAAAAGAACTAGATATTGATGAGTACGATACAAGCGAATACCCGTATACGCAGCTAGTAGTCTGGAATCCTGAAAATAAAATTATACTAGGAGGATACCGATACATTATACCTACGCCTGACGGTAAATACTCAAGCCACTTGGCAACAAGCGAACTTTTTCACTTCTCCGAACGCTTCCAAAACGAATACTTGCCTTACACTATAGAATTAGGGCGATCCTTCGTACGTACTACATATCAATCGACACGTGACGCGAGACGTGGCATGTACGTGCTTGATAATCTATGGGATGGATTAGGGGCACTTCTGATACTGAATCCTACTATCAAGTATTTTTTTGGAAAGGTTACAATGTACCCCACATATAATTGGGAGGCTCGTAATCTCTTGCAAATATTCTTGCAAAAATATTTCCGAGATCCCGATAAATTAGTTACCCCAATTGAACCCCTCGACCTGCATCTCGACCCATCACTCGAAGCAAGAGTATTCACGGGAGGAAACTATAAAGCAGATTTTGAAATACTACTACGAGAACTCGGAGAATTTGGCGAACGAATACCACCACTCATAAAGTCCTATATTAGCCTGAGTAGCACTTCACGGGTCTTTGGGACGGCAATAAATCACGAATTCGGCGACGTGGAAGAGACAGGAATTCTCGTCGTAGTAAACGAAGTATTACCCGATAAAAGAAGCCGACACATAGATACTTTTGACCCTACTACCACGCAAAATAAAGAGCAACACTCCTAAGAGAAAAAACGATGCCTCGTGTTCTAGGTTTGGGTAACGCTTTGATGGACTCTATCATTCCACTAGCAGACGACACGCTACT
>CAUVMY010000253.1:0-3051 GCA_963552845.1 uncultured Bacteroidia bacterium | reverse complement strand
ACCACCGAAGAGTGGGCGATGATGGAACAGTATTATCGCACACCCTTTTTCTTTTCATCACCTGCCTTCAAGAAAACCCCGTTTTACTTTTTGGAATTGCAAAAAATATATAGGCAAAGTGATGTGAAATTTATAGAACTCCTAGAGACGATTCGTACAGGTAAAGGAGCGCTTGAAGCTGCTCTAACACAGTTGAACGAACGTGTAGTTACAGAATCTTCGGAGCAAGGCTTACAAAAGGGACAAATCATTTTGACGGCGCTGCGCAAACAAAGTGCCGATTACAATGAAAGATGTTTGAGAGCTCTTTCCACGGAAGAATATCACTATGCTGCCAGTATTGATGGGTATTACAATGAGAAAGATGCCCCCACAGATCTAGATTTGGTACTTAAGGTGGGTGCTCAGGTGATGTTTGTACGCAATGAGTCGGAAGAAAGAGCTTACGTTAATGGAGAACTGGGGCGCGTTTCAAAGCTATCGGATAATGAGATTCAGGTAACAAAATATTCGGGAGGAATGCCTGTGACCGTTGCTAAGGTGAAATGGGAAAAGTACGACTATCGCATAGATCCCACGACCCGCGATATAAAGAAAACCGTAGTAGGCACATTTGTGCAGTATCCGTTGCGTTTGGCATGGGCAATAACGATACACAAGAGTCAGGGGCTTACCTTTGATCAAGTGCGTATAGATGCACAGCGTATTTTTGCCGCAGGGCAACTCTATGTGGCTTTGAGTCGCTGTCGAACCCTAGAAGGAATAGAGCTTACAGCCCCTATTCCGCAAACTGCTATTCGCGTGAGCGACAAAATAGATGCTTTCATAGAATACTGTCATACGCGCCTTAAGAATCCGAAAGAATTGTTGCAGGATCTCAAACACTCAAATAATGTGCGCGAAGTACTTGATACACTCAATGCTATTGCGCCAAGTCACGAACGGGAAAAATTAACGGGTGAGGCTCTTAAGCAGGTTATTTGCGCACAAGTAGAGCAAAAGCATGCCGTAAGCCAGCTCCTTGATAGGTATGAGGTCTCCATCCGAGAGTTCACAAACAGCGTACTTACACTCCTTCTGGAAGAAAAGTTCTGCTTACAGGACGTGATTGATGAAAAGACGCTTTGCTACCTACGGGAGAGTTTTTCTCGTACTCCCAAAATGAAAATTACAGATAGAATTCAGGAACTATACGGCAAGGCGAAATCGTATGAGGTACGCTGGTTTCAGGCATGGAAAGAACAACAGCATGGACTTTTTCGCTTAGAATAAGTAGTAACTTTTTGTCTCCTTTATCGTCTTACAACAAACGGTCTAAATTCTTAAATATGAAACAAACGGTTGTTTTTCTTTTCACAACCCTAATGTTATTCCTGCCATTTTGGGTTATGGCGCAAAAGGAAGTAGCGCACGGAGTGGTAAAAGACAGTGCAGGCGAACCGCTCCCTTTGGCGGTAGTACTTACGGTAAATCCGCAGGATTCGTCTATTGTGGCGCACACGGTATCGAATTCGGCGGGTGTGTTTCGTATAAAAGGCGATTTGTCGGGTAAATTCTGGTTGCAAGCTCATCAAATGGGATTTATTACAGTTTCGCGGGAAATAATTTTGCCCACAAAAGAGAATCTGGAATTTATACTGAATGATGACCCGCAGGAGATTGAAGCTGTGCGCATTGGAGCGCGACGCGGAGGTATGACACGACAAGGCGATACGGTGGGTTACAACCTTAAGGCATATGCGACTGGGATGGAAAAGACCTTGGGCGATGTTCTTGCTACACTGCCAGGCATTAAGGTTGCCCCCGATGGGCAGGTGACCGCACAAGGCAAGAAGGTGGACAAAATACTCTTCAATGGGCGCGACTATTACGGCGGCAACGTAGCAATGGCTACTAAAAATATAGATGCCAATGTTGCTGATACGGTAAGGGTGATTGAAGGGTATAGTGAGTATGATATTTTGAACGGTTTTCAGAATGTAGACAAAACGGTGATTGACGTGGGTGTAAAGGAGGGAATGCTCAATAATATTTTCGGTAAAGTGGAAGCTGGCGGCGGCTACAAAAATGCCTATATGGGCAATGCGAAAGCAACCTATATGGGTACGCGCCATATGCTTACGGCACTCGCAGCCTCCAATAATGTGGCAGAGCCCGTGTTTTCTATCATGGACTACATCGCACTGAAGGGGGGGCTACAGGATCCAGAGAGTGGGGGCTATAGTGTTCGTTTATCGCTTAACGAATCATTAGCACCTGTAATATACCCAGACGATGATACCTATAAGAGTACTTCGCATGCCGCAAACCTCCTTTACAACTATCACAAAGAAAAGAAGCTGAAAATTAGCTCAGCGCTACTTGTAGCGAAAGCGGAGAATGATGCCAAGTCGGAGACAAAGCGTACGTTTATGCTTGGTGCACAGCAGGGGAGTACATTTACAACGGGCAAAGAGATATCTAACCAAATGCAACATGGTTTAGGGAATTTCAATGTAACCTACAATCCGACTGAAAAACTTATGCTCATGGCAGGCGCTTCTGCCGATTATGGTACGTTGGACACTAAAACAAGCGCTAATGATTACTACGCAGCCCATCTTATAAATTCCTTGGAGAGGACTCAGCGCGCACCTTTAAGCTGGAGCAGCAATGGTGGAATCTACTTCCGCCCCAGTAAGCATTTATTTTTCGTCTCATACTCGGTTGAGAGTAAACAGAATAACCCCAAGTACGACCTAAATACCTCGGAGTTGGTACTCCCGCTTTTGCTTGCGCCTGATAATGGACGCTATATGCTTCGATTTCTGACTAAAAAAGATGACTTACAAGCGTCGCTGCGTTTAGGGACACGTCTTAAACTAACCGAGATGCAGGAGTTGAAATTTTGGTTACAGGGGACGAATCTGAACAACAATCATATTTCTTATTTTGAATCAGCGAAGTTATTAGCTGTGCAGCCTACTTTTCAAGGCAATCTGAATACAGATCTCCATGTTAAGGGATATACTGCCATCTTGGGGACGCGTTGGAGTTACAAGAGCGAGAAGT
>CAUVMY010000252.1:0-3056 GCA_963552845.1 uncultured Bacteroidia bacterium | reverse complement strand
CGGTTCATCTGCGAGGATGATAGCGGGATTGTTTACCAAGGCTCTTGCTACTGCAACACGTTGTCGCTGCCCGCCTGACATCTCATTAGGTTTATGATCCATCCTGTCGCCTAGTGAAACACTCTCGAGGGCATTTTTCCCACGCTCCATACGTTCGTTACGACCAACACCCGCATAAACCAAAGGTAGTACCACATTCTCCAAAGCTGTGTATCGCGGTAAGAGGTTAAACGTCTGAAAGACAAAGCCAATTTCTGCGTTCCGAACGTCTGCAAGTGCATCATCGCCCATTTCGCTAACATCTGTACCATTCAGAATATAGCGTCCTGAGGTTGGCGTATCTAAGCACCCAAGAATATTCATAAGCGTAGACTTCCCCGAACCCGAAGGTCCCATAATAGCAACATACTCATTCTTCCCAATAGAAAGCGAAACGCCGTCCAAGGCTCGCACCTCAACGCTCCCAACTTGGTAAACCTTACGAATATCGTCTATATCTATTATTCTGCGTTCCACAGCCACACAATTTGCCCGCAAAAGTAGCATTATTTGCTTAAATGTATAGCACTTTTGCTATACAAAGATACACACATTACGTGCCAGAACGTATATGTAAGGCTGCGCCTTCATGCCGTGTAAAGCAAAGCCCTGCTACGCGCAATGCGATCGCAAGTGTTATAATATCTTTCCCCTTCATACTCGTACCGCTTTCTGAGGAATTTCTAGCAAAAGACACCATCAAACTAAAAACACCTCTTGCCCTATAGGCGAAGGCGGGCAAATAACCTCAACGACCTAATTATCTCTATTCTCTATGAGAGAGAGCAAGCTCTCCTACTCGTTAGAAAATTGAACAAGAAGCTCGCGATAGGCGGAAAATATGGTAGCTTTTGATACAAAACCAATATAGACCTCATTGTGCACGATGGGGAGATTCCAAGCTCCCGAGAGCTCAAATTTATCCATCACACTACTCATACTTTCATCGAGATCGACTACGGCGGGAGGCAGCGTCATGAAATCGCGCACGTAGTGTTCGTTGTATTTTTCCGCATCAAACATGACAGAGCGAATATCATCGAGCAACAAAATTCCCAGTAAATGTCCTGCCTCATCGGTTACAGGAAATATATTCCGATGCGATTTGGCTACCGTCTTTACCAACTCTCCGAGTGTTTGCTCGGGATGCACAGGGATGAGATCAGTCTCTATCACATTGCGGAGCGAAAGCATAGTAAGCACCGCCCTGTCTTTATGATGAGTGATCAGGTCGCCTTGCAGTGCCAGCTGTCGCGTATAGATGGAGTGTTTGTCGAAATAAGAACTTGTAATGTACGCCACAGTGGCCGTAATCATGAGAGGCATAAGGAGCACATATCCGCCTGTGAGTTCGGCAATGAGGAAAATTCCCAACAAGGGTGCATGCATTACTCCCGCCATGGCACCCGACATGCCCACAAGGACAAAATTAGCCTCGCCCACCCCAGCATTAAGCCCTTGATTGAGGCAAGTACACAAAAAGAAGCCCGAGACTCCTCCTACAAAAAGCGTTGGTGCAAAAGACCCCCCGACTCCTCCACCACCGTTGGTTGCCGCCATGGCGAAGACCTTAAGCAACAACAGACCGACCAAAAATAGGAGGATTACCCAACGGTTGTTGGCAAAAGCTTCAAGCGGCGAGCTATGAAGAAGTGTTGTGACATTCCCCTCAAATAACGATTGTACCGACTCATAGCCTTCTCCGTAAAGTGGAGGGAAGAAAAATATCATAACTCCCAAGAGCACGGCTCCGATGGCTACCTTTTGATAGGGATGTTGTTTGAAATGACCGAACCAACTCTCCATGCGTACCGCCATTCGGGTAAAATAGACCGAAACAAGTCCTGTAAAAAGACCAAGCAAAAGGTCGTTTTAGGGAGATCGAACGGAACATTATAGACGAAATGGAAAAGTGTTGCGTCGCCCAAAAGGAAAGAAGAAACGAGCGTTGCAGAAACCGCACTCACAAGCAAAGGAACGATAGAGTTCAGGGTTAAGTCTAGCATTAAGACCTCAAGTGTGAAAACCATGCCTGCTAAAGGCGCTTTGAAAATTGCAGCTATACCAGCCGCTGCTCCACACCCGACCATGAGATTCATACTCTTGTTGTCTAGCTTTAAAAAGCGAGCTACATTAGAACCTATAGCTGCGCCTGTTAAAACAATAGGAGACTCTGCTCCTACCGAACCTCCGAACCCAATGGTTACACTACTCGCAAGGATAGAACTCCAAGTGTTGTGGAAACGTATCCGCCCGCGATGGCGCGATATTGCATACAGAATCCGCGTAACACCGTGGCTAATGTTATCGCGCACCACATAACGAACTAACCAATAGGTAAGAAGTATACCTACCCCTGGTAAGACCAAGTAAAGAATACTACCATACGTATTGTCCGTTAGAGATAAGACAAACTCGTGCGTCCAATGCACTGTATGTTTCAGTAACACTGCTGCGAGCCCACAGAGGATGCCGACAACGAAACTGATGACAAGTGTATTTCGCTTTGTAGCAAGACGACACCAATCGATAAAACGGTTCTCCATGAAAATTAAGGAAGGGAAAAACACTACAAAAGAAGGCTTTTAAGTAGTAGAATACCTAAAAGACAAATTCCTCTCCGCAGACATCTGATATGCGATATTGCCACAAGCGCGCGATACTCATCAAATAGATAAGCAAAGCATATTTTAGGCAAATCACATTCCTCCTACGAGAGAGTAACCTACCTAGTTACTTACTTTCGTAATTCAAATTTTCCAGGTTGTATTTCGTAGGTATCTTCCCCGTAATGAAAGATCCGAGCAGGTTTCTTACCGATAAGTTCCGTCTTCTCTCCCTCAATACGGAGCATAGTACCTTCGCGAAGCCCAACAACCGTCATATCGCGGTTCAGCTCTATGTATTCTATTATTCGCTCTTCGCGCGTGTCCCCTGCGTGCCCCGTAGGATTCGCATCCAAATAGTGAGGATTGATTTGAAAATCGACCAAGTGCAATGCCTCAAATCCATGAGGT
>CAUVMY010000251.1:0-3057 GCA_963552845.1 uncultured Bacteroidia bacterium | reverse complement strand
AGAGTTCTGGATTTCAATGGGTTGACGATAGCAACTCGGCAGACATCGTTCTCATAAACACTTGTGCTATACGCGACAATGCAGAGCAACGCATCTTAGGGCGCATAGCGCAGTACAAGAAGCTGAAGCGTACTACACGTAAGAAGCTAGTTATTGGAGTACTCGGTTGTATGGCAGCACGGGTGAAAGAAGACCTTCTCTCCCCCAAAATTGGGGCTTCGGTAGTCGTAGGACCTGATGGCTACCGTTACCTTCCAGAGTTGCTCCGTGATGCAGCAATGGGGACACAAGGGGTGTATACACGCCTCTCGCGTTCTGAGACATACGGCGAAATAGAGCCGCTCCGTTACGGAGGCAACCGTGTCTCGGCATTCACATCGATTATGCGCGGCTGTAACTATGCTTGTACCTATTGTGTTGTCCCCTTTACACGTGGACCAGAGCGAAGCCGATCGGTCGCTTCTATCTTGCAAGAGGTGAAAAAACTGGCGGAACAGGGGTATAAAGAGGTGACTTTACTAGGACAAACCGTGGACAGTTATGCATGGAAAGAGCCGTCTGGTAAGGAAGTACCCTTTTCAGCGCTCCTTGAACAAGTGGCGATAGCTGTTCCCGACTTACGAGTTCGTTTTGCAACCTCGCACCCACACGATATGACGGAAGATGTCTTACGCGTCATGGCGACTTACCCAAATGTATGTCATCACATTCATCTGCCAGTACAGTCAGGTGCCACGTCGATGCTACAACGCATGAAGCGACGTTATACGCGCGAGGAGTATCTCAACCAAATTGCGCTTATTCGTAAGCTATTGCCCGATTGCTCGATTACTACAGATATCATTGCAGGTTTTACGGGCGAGACGCAGGAGGAACACGAAGCAACGCTTTCGCTCATGCGTGAGGTGCATTTTGATTTGGCGTACATGTTTAAGTATTCAGAACGCCCAGGGACTTATGCGCAGCGACGTTTAGGCGATACGGTGTCAGAAGAGCTTAAAGGAGAACGCCTACAAGAAATTATTGACTTGCAGCAACAGCACTCATACGAGTCGAATCTACGAGATGTGGGTAAGACGTTTGAAGTTTTGGTCGAGGGCTTTTCTCATAAATCTGACGCTGACCTCTGCGGACGTAATATGCAGAACAGAATGATTGTTTTCCCTGCAGTAGATGTGGCAGTAGGCTCACGCCTGATGGTACGTGTAGAGCAGTGTACGCCCTCTACGTTGTTGGGAAGAGTGGTAGCAGAATAAATGCGCGGGAGAGCGTAAGGGTAAAATGAACGACTTCTCTGTAACAGTAGTTCAATCGCGAATAGTAGATGGCGAAGTAGCTACAAATCTCGAACACTACACAGAACTGCTAGCCCCCCTTTCGCAACCTACCGACCTTATTCTTTTGCCCGAGATGTTTCCTACAGGCTACCATATCCATGAACGTTTTGTAGAGCCTCACTTAGGGCATTCTGTAGAGTGGATGCAGCGCATGGCGGTACGCTATAATGCGCTTGTGGGCGGTACCGTTGCAGTAGTAGATGCGGGCAAGAATTACAATAGGTTTTATCTGGTAGACCCCGCAGGGGCAATAACTTATTACGACAAACAACACCTCTTTGTATTGGCAGGCGAAGAGAAAGTCTTCGCGGCAGGCAGTCGGCGTGTTATTGTTACTTTCCGCGGATGGCGTATTGCATTACAGACTTGCTTCGATCTCCGTTTCCCCGAGAGTGCACGTAACAAGCAAGAGTATGATCTGTTGCTTTATGCTGCCTCTTGGCCTGCTTCACGCGATTATGCTTGGAGACATCTTTTAATAGCTCGCGCCATAGAGAATCAGACCTATCTTGCAGCTGCCAACAGGGTAGGCGTAGATCCTAAGGGACACGCGTACGTAGGTCATTCGATTATTCTTGATGCCTTTGGCTCAGTATGTGCCGAGTTGCCCGACAGCTCTGAAGGCATACTTTGTTCAAAGCTTAATGGGGAGTGGTTAGAACGTTTGCGGACAGATTTTCCCATTTTATTGCGCGACACTCAGTAAATATACTTACTCCTAAGATAGTGTTGATAGAGAGAGAAAGCGTAAATTTGTAGCAACCAGAAACCGAGACACTAGCTAAAGTATATGTTATTCAGAGAGCATAAGTATCCAACAAAGCACTGGAGTTTGTTCCTGCCAGTCCTGTTTATCTTTTTTCTCCTTCTAGGTTGTCGCGACTCACAGGACGCGCACAACAAGGCGGGAAGCTTTGAGAACGGGTATATTGTATACAACCTTAATTGGCACGGTAATGGCGTTGAGTCCGTGCTAAATACATTTTTTCCTTCGGAGCTAAAACTCTACTTCTCTAAGCCCAATATGCGCATGGAAATGACCACAATGGGGGGAGTGGGACGCGTTGTTTTCCTGCTTAACACCAAGAAGGGCGATGGGCATGTTATGGTGTCGGTTGTGGGGGTAAGGTCGCATTATCACGAACTCATTGCAAAGGATAATGTCTCCTTTTTATTCAACGGCGAACGTATTCACCGAGTTGAAAATGCAACCTCAGACACACTCTATATGGAGAAACCATGTAAATATACAACCTCGTACATCGGAACAGACGAAGAAAACAGCTACCGACTCATTTACGCGCCAAACATAGGGTGGGCGCAGATGAACGACTTCACCCCCTTTAACGGTATTGACGGTATGGTGCTTTGCGGTAGCCTCTGCCTTGGGAAAATAACAGTTGAGGTTGAAGCGAAAGAGATAGTACAGACCGAGGTAGATGCGAAATTATTCCAAGTAGAGAGCGGTTATAGGGAAATCAGCCGATCGGCAATGGAACAGCTCCTCGGTTTCGGATTTAAGTAGGGAGAGTCGCTACTACCAACTTACACTTTGTATTATTGGTGTCTGGTTAAACCTTTTTCATAAAGGCGAAAAAAAACGGAGGGGGGTGAGTCAAAACGCAGAAGTCCGCTAAATTTTACTTTGAGCCACCTACACAAAGGACTTAACTCTTAACTCTTAACTCTTAACTCTTAACTCTTAACTCTTAACTCTTAA
>CAUVMY010000250.1:0-3072 GCA_963552845.1 uncultured Bacteroidia bacterium | reverse complement strand
GTGTAAACTGAACTCTTGCAAAACGACCATCAATACTACGCGACAATGTGCTGATAGCAAGTGTTTTTGCTAATCCTGGTACGCCCTCAAGGAGGATATGCCCATCGGCGAGTAAGCCGATCAATAATGACTCTACGAGGTGTCGTTGCCCTACAATTACGCGCGAGAGTTCTAGCGACAACATATCGACAAACGAACTCTCACGCTCAATACGTGTATTGAGCTCTCTTATATCCACTTCTTGGCGTTCTTCCATATCCGTGCACGTGTGTGTTTTGTTTGTTAAACACCAGTTAAACGAAATAGTACCACAAAATATTGCAAGCTTAGATTCTTGTATCTTCGTAGAGAAATAGGGAGATATAGAGATGCGTGATGCTAAGCCGATAGAGTATCTTAGTACACCATGATAGCTTTGATAGATTGTAACAATTTCTTTGCAAGCTGCGAGCGGCTGAACGACCCTTCCCTAGAGGGCAAACCCATCGTTGTTCTGTCGGGTAATGATGGCTGTGTTATCGCACGAAGCAATGAAGCAAAAGCTTTGGGAATAGCTATGGGTATTCCTTTTTTTAAGATCCGCAATGTGGTACAAAAAAATGGGGTTGAAATCTGTTCTGCCAATATACCGTACTACGCACAGGTGTCGCGTCGCATCATGCGTACAATTGCGGCAGAGGGTTTCCCACAAGAGGTTTATTCTATAGATGAGTGCTTTCTAAAAGTCAAACAAACTCCCGTATTAGAAGATTGGGCGAGAGAATTGCGACAGCGCATAGCCACCGATATAGGCATACCCGTGAGTATTGGTATTGCACCTTCTAAGACGCTTGCCAAGCTCACTACTTATTTTGCCAAGCACTATGCGGGCTATAAAGGGGTGTGTATTTTAGATTCTGAAGAAAAACGGCAGCGCGCACTCCAACACTATCCACTAGAAGAGGTTTGGGGCTTGGGGCGACGCAACTTAGCCAAACTGCGACACAATGGCGTAGCATCGATGTCTGATTTTCTTACCATGCCCCGTGAAGAGATTGTTCGTCTTTTGGGTACACCAGGTGTGCATACACGCGAGGAGTTATGTGGTGAGGAACGCATAACGTTCAACGATAGAGAGGTACGCAAAAGTATATCAATGTCGCGTACGTTGTTGCACGAAATCAGCTCTTTTCCCCAAGTGTCGGATTGCGTTCATCTGTTCCTGAACTCCTGTTGCCGCAAACTACGCAAAGAACATTTAGCAGCGCAGCATTTCGGTATCTATTTGGCATCAAATCGTTTTCGTGGTGCAAGCTATCAGTCTTCCTATAAAGATCTACACCTTGAACTCCCGACTGCCGATCCGCTGGAACTACTCCCCTATATGAATGCCTTGCTACAGGCTACTTTTGTGCCCGAGGTAAAATACAAACGGATTGGGGTCTATTTTGGCGACCTCGTCCCTGAGCGCTGTGCAAGCCACCTCTTCGATGTGGTAGATCGCCGTGAACGCGGACGTCTTTTTGCTGCTATCGATAAGCTAGATTCTCGTTTTGGGGCAGAGACTGTACACATTGCGAGTTTACGCCCCGAGACGCTATTAGAGCTATCGCATACGAGCTATAGGCGCGAAGTATCGCCAGAGGCTATGGCAGCCGTAGAAGACGATTCGCCTTACATCTCGCCGCGTTTTGATACGTCGCAGCAGTGACTTACTGTAACTGTTTGTAGAAAATAAGAGGCAGCACTGTATCGCCTATAGGGGGGTGTAAGATGGTTTGTAGGTCGCGCAAAATTAGATGCGGGAGCAGTACGCCCGATTCGTAAAAATCGTTTCCTCCATTGGAATTACGGCGCTTCGTATTGTTGTAGACCTTGTGCTGGCGCACAGCTGGAAAAGATTGAAAGCTTCCCAGATCGCCGAGCGTTTCGCACACTCCAGGGTTAAGCCAAAACTCGGCTCGTTGTGCAGCCCAAAGTACCTCTTCGCGTGCTACCGCCTTGGCAGTACTCTCTTCATCCTCAGAACTCAGTAGTAGAGAGCCACCCGCATCATGCACCCACTGTGCCATATAGCTATTTTGTGTGGGTATATACCAGAGTTCCTTCCACGGATAATTGATGAGCACTTGGGGCGTATGTGCTCTGTTTGTTTTCGCTAGAATAGCATTGTAGGTTCTATCTATCGTATCAAAAACCTGAGAAGCTATATTGTCTTTATGAAAGAGAAAAGCGAAGAATTTTAACCATTCTGCGCGCCCTAAAGGATGCTTTTCATGATATTCGTCTATGCTAATCAGGGGAATCTTGAAATGGTGTAAACGATTTGCATAGTTCGAGACTGCGGTAATATCAGCGTCGTAACCTAAAACGAGGTCGGGGGCTAAAGCAATAATGCGTTCGTAATTAAGATCGGGCAATTCGCCTACTTCCAGTACCTTGCCGTCGCGGATGGCATCTAGCAGGGCAGAGTCTGAGACGTAGCGCGTTCCCCCGAATCCTACCACGGCGTTTAACTCGTTCAGCGCTTTGAGAAAGGCAATATGTGTGCTACTAAGGCAGATAATTCGGCGTGGCGGGTGTGGAAAGACGAGCAACGAATCTGAGATGAAAGGCGTGTCGCCAAAACAACAACGCATCTTGCTGCGAAAGAGATAGGCAGTGGTATCGCCAGCGGAGGTTAGAGTGAGGCTAAAACCGTGTGCGTAACGATTGCTATGTGCTTCTTGTATACGATTTTCAGTCGAAGGTGCGCAGCTTGCCAACAAGAATGGTAGCAGGACAATGAGTGTGGGACAATAGTTTGTCATAAGTTATGTTTGCCACAAAATGTATCGCAAATTTTAGTTTTTAATTCTGAAAGTTCTATTTTGTACACTACGTTGTTCTGTTCCAAAAAAGTTCCCCATCGAATAGACCGCTCTTGTACCACGAGGTATATAACGTGTGTTGCTTTGCAACCCTGCTCATACTACAAGCAAAGATAATTTGTTAAGAGAGATTTTATTTACACAATCCCGAGTTCCTTAAACCAAGCTTCCGCTTCCGTTGGATTGATGCGGTTTAAGAGCCGCCCTGCTTTCCAATTCAAAG